>JAFACO010000242.1 GCA_023425485.1 Bacillota bacterium | reverse complement strand
TTCCCTCACTTAAATAGGTATATGGAGTCGCTGCTATCTTCTCAAACGAATCAGTTATTAAGATAAACTCACTATGATATAAATAATAAAAAGCACCATTATCGATGAGCAATGGGTACTCCTTATTTATTTGCTGGCGACCTTTCTCTATTTGAAGAAAATAATTATTTCCCTCTTGAACAAGCTTACTATTCTCTGTAAACTCAAAAAACGCTTTGTTCCTTGCTTCTTCGGTGCTTACCCCTGTCATCAAGTCAGTAATCCGGTTATTTACCATAGCTAGTCCAGAGCCTACTAATTGATTATGAGCGTTGTCCTGCTCCTCCCCTTCTGTAAAGGAAACTACAGCTATAGCAGCGGATATAAAGAAGATTGCTGCAAGAATGACTAAAATTAAGGTGTTCTTCATTAAAAAGCTGTGTATCCTATGAACTGTCATTTTTATCTTCCTTCCGTACAATTCATTATTTAAGGTCTTCCAAGAGATTTGGCTGTAAAAACAGCATAATTTCCTGTCCATTTTTTTCAGACATAATATCCGTGCTAAGATTAATTATAGTTCCCGAACCCAAGGTAGTAACAACATTGCAGATGTTGGTATCCAGTGTTATGTAACTATCATTTTCGCGGTTATAGGCTTCAATTGATTGATTATATTTCACCCTTATATAAGAGAAGGGCGATAACTTCATGGTCTGATCTTCCCAGGTAATTGTTATTGGCTCAAAAAATACATAGGTATCTCTTCCGTCATATAGGAAAAAATCAGCTACCTTTACGGTGGTCTTTTCATCTTCTACATAATATTTACCATTCTTTTCATACAAGTAACTCATATTTGCTATTCTGTTGGTCAGCGATAAGGTAGGCTGGACGATGGATATAACCGTAGGTAGTAAGATTTTATTTTCATTTACATAGTAAAGTGGTGTATCCATTAGTTCATACATCTGATCCTTATTCTCCAGAATACAGGTTAAGCCTGATTTAGAAATAGTTTTTTCACCAGCATATACTGTCTTTCCGTCTTGTGAATATTGATATAAATCTTGCGTGATGGTCTGTACATCTACACGATTCAAGTAATAATATGGCACCAGAGTCATAAAAACACCAGTAAACAGCAGAAGTGCCTGCTGTCCAATGCCTTTGTAATTTATTTTAAGTTTTTTATCTCGGTTTCCTACGATACCCCTAATGCATAAGATGCTGCAGTATAAGGTGGAAACAAGAATAAATGCAATAATTACTATCTGCATTACCACCAGAATTCCTTTCACCTGAATTCCTGTTAAATAAGTTCGGATTAAGCTACAGGAATATAGTTCTCCAAAGATGGCAGCAGTATAAAGAACATCAAATAGCAACACTCTTAAGTCAGCTATTAAAATATGCAGAATAATTGTCAGCAAAGCACCATAAAGGACATGCGTAACCTCTAGCTTTGTAGAAAAGATAACTACAGACCAAAGGAACAACAGACGAATCAGGACCAAAGACAGTGCAATTAGTTTTTCTCTCTTTATTCCGATGAATATACCATAGAATCTTAAAGTTACAGATTGCCATTTGATGAAGCGCACACCTGCTACTCCGACAAACCCCAGCAACATGATGATTAATGCTGTGAAAAATATGTAATTAATATAAGAGCCTAGGTTACTGATGATCTCACTCCACATGAGAGTCCTCCTTAATCAGAAGCTTAAAAACATTATTTTTCATAACATAGAACCCTCTGATATTATCCAGAGTAACTTCTTCTTCCTCTGAAACAATTACCAGTCTACCCTCCAGCTCACCCACTACAGGCATATAATCCACCATCATTAGAAGGTTATACTCTTTACTATACAAACGGATTATCTTAACATTATGGTAAATTTGAAACCCATTTTGGAAACTTATAATAATAACCTCAATCGACTTTTTTATATCCCTAGCTTCCTTCGCCATCTTGTATCCTCTTTCCTAACCCCAAATTATTCATTTGGTTTTGAGACTTTATAGTCATGGAGATTACCTATGTAGGAAAATCTATTTTCATCGGTGGTATCATATTTTCCAGCAAGAATTGCTTCCACATCATCTAATACATCACTGATATTAACAAATTTGCCTGGAATGTTAGTAAATTGCTCCGCAATAAACATGGGCTGTGTAAAATAATTACGAAGCTTTCTGGAACGGAAGAATATGTTATAGTCCTCTGTGGATAACTCCTCAATTCCTAATACGGCGACGATTTCCTCCAACTTCTGATACCTGGACATATAACGAACAACTTCCTGCACCAATTTGTAATGACGTTCTCCGATTTTATCTACACTGATTAGTTTACTGGTGGTGCGGAACACATTGACTGCAGGATAAATTCCTTTTTCCGCAACCTTTCTATCCAGCACAATCTGTCCATCAAAATGTGCTGTAATTGCATGGACAGCTGCATCGTTCATATCATCTGCAGGAATAAATACCGTCTGGAAAGAGGTAATTGATCCATTCTCCGTGGAGTTAATACGCTCTTCCACTGCTGCTATATCCGATAACAAAGTAGCGGAATACCCATTATCAATAGGCATCTGTTCCATTTCTGCCGTAATCTCTGCATTTGCCTGTATGAAACGATAAATGTTATCAATAAACATAAGTACATCCTGATGCTTTTCATCACGGAGATACTCTGCCTGTGTTAAGCCTCCATAGATTGCCCTGGAACGATTCATGGAGTTCTCACCCATTTGTCCAAAGGTAATTGCCATTTTATCTAAAAGGTCATCTTCTAACATCTCATCATAAAGCTCCTTGCCTTCTCTGGAACGCTCTCCAATACCAACAAAGACAGAGTTAGATCGTAGCCCCTTATAAACATTGTTAATTAACTCCTTGATTAGAACTGTCTTACCTACACC
>JAFACO010000192.1 GCA_023425485.1 Bacillota bacterium | reverse complement strand
ATGAAACCAGGATTAACTTTACGGAGGATAAAAGAATGGAAGATCATCAGATAATTAAATTAATCAAGGATTCAGAATTGCTGCCACAAATTCCAGAAGGCTTCGGGGATACCTTAAATCTTTTACTTGACCCGGTCAGATATAGTGCAGAGATGTGTATTGATAGTATTATTAGTTCTCCAAACCTGGAGAGGAGCATGATTAAGGCGCTAAATAGTAGTGGAAGGTTAATAAAACCTATAAAAACCATTCAGGAAGCCGTGGTATATTTGGGTCTTAAAAATCTTAGAATCATTATGGTATCATATCTTTCTAATTTATTGGTGTCCGACAAGGCTAACACCAAAGCTTTTAACAGTAAAAAGTACTGGAAGCATTGTATTGGTACCGCGATTGCTGCTACCATGATTGTTGAAAAGACAGGGTTAAGTAATGCAGATAAGATGTTTACCTATGGACTAATTCATGATGTTGGTGTCACTGTGCTTAAAATTTGCTTACCGGAGTATTTGGACCAAATTTATGATATGCAAATAAAAGGTGTTCATCAGGTTGTAGCTGAGAGGATTGTATTAAAAGGAATAACGCATGCTGAAATAGGACAGTGGATTTGCGAGGAATGCAGTCTCAATAAAGAAATAGCCGATGTCGTTGGTTATCACCATACTCCGTTCCTGTCAAAGGAACATTCAACAGAAGTAAAAATCATGCATTTGGCGGATTCTATTAGTACGTATTATTATGAGAAGCTATTAGGAAATGAAACAAACCTGATCTATTCTGAACGAATCAGGGAGGAGCTGAAGCTTCCAAAGGATTTTATAAACGAAGCAGCTTTATTGTTACCTGCAAGAATAGATAACTTTACCCAGACAATCGGATTAGCCATAAATATGTAATGCTTAAAGTTAGCGGCTTAAATAAAAAGGGTGTCTCCCGATATAATTATCGCTGGAGACACCCTTATCTAATTATTTTGCATTTCTTCTAACAGTGCCAAAATCCTAGGAGTGCAGCGTCTGCCGCCGCAGGGACCGGAACCTGCCCCAGTAGCTTTTCTTACTTCCTCAAGTGTGTGGGCACCTTCTCTAATTACCTTTCTCATTGTTGATCTGGGTATTCCTTTGCAGATACACACCTTTGTCATTTTATCTATTATTTCTGACTGTAAATCTGTATTATCCATTTAAAATTCTCCAATCTTCATAATTCTCACTAGCAATAGATATAGCAATAATCTATCCATTTCATGATAACATATTCAGAGAATAAATCAATCAGACTTCTTTGGTCAACGATTGATTGGATTGAGGAGCTGGTTTTCCTTCTGTAAGATAATATGCAAATGCAAGGAGGGGTAAAGTAAAACCAATTGCCACAGCAGCTTTCCAACCACCGGTGGCATAAGCCCAACCGCCAACGGAAGAACCAACTGCACCGCCAAGAAAGAAAACAGCCATAAAAACACCGTTAACGCGACCTCTAATTTTATCACCCAGGGTGTAAATTGCCTGCTGTCCAAGGACTAAATTGCCAGATACACACATATCAAGCAGAATAGCGGCAATCATTAATATAACAAGTGAAATGGTATGATTATTTTCAAATAATAAGGTAGAAGCATAAGCTAAGGAAGCAATTACAAAAGCAATTCCTGTTATTACCTTTGACCAGCCTAAATCAGCCAATCGCCCTGCGATAGGTGCCGCCACTGCACCGGTTACACCAACAAGTGCAAAAATTGCAACGCCTTTTTGGGTAAAATGATAGTGTTGTGTTAACCACATGGGAACTACTGTCCAAAAGAGACTAAAGCTTCCAAAGAGGCAAGCTTGATAAAGAGCACGTCTTCTTAAAATCGTTGTATGACATATGTGATACCAAAGAGACTTTATCATAATTGGATAGGATTCTTCTGACTGGGGTTTTCTTATAGGGAAGAGTCTTCCTAATACGAGAATTAAACTGCCAGTAACAACGGCTGAGATAATAAAGATACTTCTCCAGCCCCACAAATCTGCAACCATACTGGAAATAGGCCTGGCAAGCATAATTCCTAAAAGAACTCCGCTCATAACTTTGCCGACCATCTGACCTCTTTGTTCTGGAGGAAAAAGAAAAGAGGAATAAGGCACCAATATTTGTGTGGCTACAGCACCAATTCCTATTATAAATGCTGCAAACAGGAAAATATAAGCATTTGTAGAAAAGGCAGCAGTTAGCAGACCTAGAACGGCAATTAGTAATATAATGCTTACAAGCTTAATATTTTCAAACAAGTCGCTGAGTGGTACTAAGAATAATAGTCCTGCTGCATAGCCAAGTTGTGTTAAAGTAACAATAAAACCGGCAGTACCAGAAGCAATCCCGATGTCAGCACTAATCATACGGACAAGTGGTTGGGCATAATAGAGATTAGCAACAATAATTCCACAGAAGGTGGATAATAAAAGAACAAGCATTGAAATTGATTTAACTGCTTTTGGTGAATCTGATTCCATAATAATGTCTCCTTTAATTTCTAAACGTATCGTTCACTAT
>JAFACO010000183.1 GCA_023425485.1 Bacillota bacterium | reverse complement strand
CATTACAAATGCGTATTTTGGATTAGCGACGAAGGAAATGCTCATTTACCCGGAGACAGAATTTAAGGAGGCATATGATCCTACGTCACGGGGCTGGTATCAACAGGCGATTGAAAACCCTGAAATCGTAATATATACACCACCCTATGTGGATGCTGTCACCGGAGATAACGTCATAACCATTGCAAAAGCGGTTGTAAGGGACAAAAAGGTAATCGGAGTTACAGCAATTGATTGTACCTTAGCAACAATATCCGATAAAATAGCATCAGATACAATTGGCGATTCAGGATATACCTTTTTAGCAGATAAGGATGGAAATATACTGGCACATCCGGATAGTGAATTAATCAATACGAATACAGCAGCACAACTATCCTTTTGGAAGAAAGCAAAAACCGAAGAAAGTGGATTTGTGGAATATCAATTTGAGGGTACGGATAAGTTTGGTGTATTTAATACCAACGGTATCACAGGGTGGAAGCTGGTGGCTTCACTGGAGGATTCTGAATTAACGGATGATACACAGCAAATTATGTATGTCAGCATTACGGTAACCTTAATAATGATATTAGTTTCTCTGACGTTATCATTTTTATTAAGCACTGGAATTACAAAAAATATAAAACGGTTAAAAGAGGTTTTTGCCAAAGCTTCCAACGGGGATCTTACAGTGGAGATTGTAGCTTCCACCAAGGATGAATTCAACGATCTAGCAAACTCCTTTAATCTAATGATTCAAAACGTGTCTAAATTAATGAAAAAGGTTGTGGATTCTTCAGAAACGGTACTTACAACCTCGACAAATCTGGCAAGTATGTCCTCAGAGGCAACACGTTCCATTGCAGAGGTAGCCAAAGCAATCGAAGAGGTATCCAGAGGTTCCGTTAATCAGGCGCAGGACGCGCAGAATGTGGCAGATGGCATTGAAGATTTATCAAAGATAATTGAAGATATCAGCCGTAAATCAAATGATATGAATGACATCACGAACAATACTCAGGTACTAAGCGGTAAAGGCTTAGATATGGTAGAAACTCTAATTGAAAAATCCGGCAGAACAAAAACTTCCACCGAGGAGGTGAGTGTCATTGTAAAGGATATGTATGAAAGTACGAAACTAATCAGTTCAATTACGGAAGCAATTGATGGTATAACAGCACAGACTAATTTATTGTCCCTGAATGCCAGTATTGAAGCAGCTCGTGCGGGAGAGGCAGGAAAAGGTTTTGCAGTTGTAGCGGGTGAAATAAGAAAACTAGCAGAGCAATCGAAGAATTCTACCGAGAAAATTCAAGGTATTATTGAAAGTATTCAGAGAAAATCAGAGGAGGCGGCAAACGCAATTAATTTAACCAAGACTGTTGTTGAAGAACAGGATAGTACAGTTGCTCAATCCAAGCAGATTTTTAGTGAAATTCTGAAAACCATTGGTGATATGATTGCACAGGTTAAGGATATAAGAGCTTTCATCGGGGTTGCCAGTGAAAATACAGATCCAGTGGTGGAAGCTGCGGAGAATATTGCTGCCGTGTCAGAAGAAACTGCCTCTGCTTCTGAAGAGGTAACCGCTTCGACAGAAGAAATGACAGCAACGATGGAGGAGTTCTCCAGATATTCAAAAGAGTTGAACAAATTGGCAGATCAGCTAAGGGCTGAAGTGGGGCAATTTAAGATTTAATAGGAAGTGCACTCAAATGCAATAGATACAGGCATTTGAGTGTATTTTTAGTTCACGACTAGTTGAAATAACTTGTTTGAATTTTCTATTTTGGCCTCGGTTCTAATTCCCTTTCCGCTTTTTCAAGTATTTGTTTCATTGAGCCAAAAAGGGTGATAGATACATAGTCAATTGTTTTTTGCTTATCGCGGTATTCTTTATTTCTAAGCCAATCAATCAGAAGCGAAGCTATGGCTTCCGTATAAAAAGTAGTGAGAAAGGATTTATAATCTTCAGGGACCGCCAAACCTTCTGATAATTGCTCCACGATACTTGATATTACAGAATAAAAATCTTTTTGAAAAAAGCGCTTTAACTCATCTCTGCCAAGAGCATCAAAGGCACAGTTGCAAATAAGCTTATTTTCTTCTACATAATCTAAGACAAAGCGAATTACATTTGGATAGTCATTCACTAAGTCGTATTTTTTAACAATGCCAATCGCCTCTTCCTCAAAAATCCATTTTAGTAAATCGTAGATATCCTGAAAGTGATAGTAAAAGGTCTTCCGGTTAACACCACAGTCCTCAATAATTTCCCGAACAGATATTTTTCCCAGAGGTTTTTGCTCCATAATTCTTTTTAAGGAAGCGGCCAGAGCTTTTTTAGTCATTAAGGTCGTTGTTTCATGCTTCATAAGTTCCTCCAATTTATTTATTATACAAATGTCCGGCAAATTTTTCAATATAAGATATGGTATTTGACCATCAATTTATGCTGTTTTGTCCGTATTTTATACAGAAAGGGGGGAAGTGTCCGTTTTTATATTTTCCTGCACGAATTATACTTTGAGCAGGTTAGAAATAACAAAAGTATAAGACTGAAAGGAATGGGAGTATGGCATTTGTAGAGTTTAAGGATGTGCGTAAGGTTTATCAAAGCGGAGAGGTTAAAGTGGAGGCTGTGAAGGGAGTTAACTTTACCATTCATCAGGGTGAACTGGTTATAATTATAGGTGCTTCTGGAGCTGGAAAGACAACAGTGCTAAACATGCTGGGTGGTATGGACACTGTTACTTCAGGAGAAATCTTCTTAGATGGCTCGGAAATCAGTAAATATAATTATAATCAATTAGTCAAATATCGTCGTGAGGATATCGGTTTTGTATTTCAGTTTTATAATCTGGTGCAGAACCTGACAACAGTAGAAAATGTTGAATTGGCTTCACAGATATGTAAAAATCCTTTGGATGCCGGACAATGTCTGAAAGATGTGGGACTTGGAGAAAGGCTTTTGAACTTTCCCTCCCAGTTATCGGGAGGAGAACAACAGCGTGTGGCAATTGCCAGAGCATTGGCAAAGAATCCTAAGCTAGTACTCTGTGATGAACCAACTGGCGCACTGGATTATGTAACAGGTAAGACTATTTTGAAGTTATTACAGGATACCTGCCGAAAGAATGGCAAAACCGTAGTTATTATTACGCATAACTCTGCGTTTGAAGCAATTGGAGACAGAGTAATACGTGTGAGTAACGGAACAGTTACAGAGGTAAACGTGAATCCGAATCCCATACTTGCAGAAAGGATTGAGTGGTAATGAAGAAGGCAGCATTAAAAAAAAGCGCAAGACGCGCAGTAAAAAGCTCTGCGGTACGTTTTATCTCCATTGCACTCATCTCTTTCCTGGGTGCGGGGATATTTGCTGGACTTGCTGCGGTATCCCCCAATATGAAGAGGGTAGGGGATGATTATTATGATGAGAAGAATGTAATGGATGCTAGAATGTTGTCCACCTATGGCTTTACAGAAGAAGATGTTGCTGCAATCAGGGGGACCGAAGGCGTTATAGGTGTTATGGCAAGCTATTCAGTGGATGCAACCGGTAATGTAGACAATAAGGATTATGCTTTTCGCATGAATGGACTGCCACAAGAGAATAACTCCGAGGATAAAGACTACATGAACCAGCTTAAGCTAATAGAAGGAAAATGGCCCGATAATATTAACGAGGCAATTATTATCCGTCCCTCCATTGGACTGAAAAACATTACCTTAAACAGCACAGTTCTTTTAGACAGTGCTTCCAACGTTAAGCTTTCAGATATGCTTTCCAGTACCGAATTTACTATTACAGGAATAGCAGAATCGCCTTATTATTTATCCTTTATGCAAGGAAATACCTCTGTAGGTAGCGGCAGCATTGATTATGTTCTTTATGTTCCGAAAGACAGCTTTCAGGTTGATGGCTATACCGATTTGTATGTGACAATTGAAGGAGCAAAAGAACAGAATGCTTTTGAAAATAAATATTTTGACGAGGTAGCTGCTACTGTTAACAGACTTGAGAATTTGGCTACGGATAGGGAAACTTTGCGTTATGAGGAATTTCAGTCCGAACTGTCGGATGCAAAAGCAGAATATGAAGACAAAGAAAAAGATGTGACGGGTCAGTTGGAGGATGCTTTGTCTAAGCTTAAGGAAGGGGAAGAGGCACTTGCAGAAGCTAGGGAAAAATATACGGACGGATTAGCAGAGTATAATACTCAGAAGACCGAGGCAGCTGGGAAGCTTTCAGAGGCAAAAGGAAAGCTGGACGATGCAGAAAAGCAAATATCTAGCGGAGAACAAGAACTTGTGGCTAAAACTAAGGAGCTGGAAGCAGCAAGTAACCAACTAAAGGAAGTAAGAATCTCCCTTGACTTAGGTTGGAAGGAATATAACACTAAAAATCAAGAATATTTGGATAATAAACAATTCCTGGAGAACAACAAGGATGCTCTTGATAGTGCACAGTACAATACAGCCTTAGCTAAGTTAAAGGATGCAGAGGTGGAATTAACTATTGTAAAGGGACAACTTGTCACCGGTGAAACTGAATATCAGTCAAAGTCCACTGAGTTGACTAATGCGAGGGTGCTGCTGCAAAGTTCGGAAGGTGAAATCCAATCCGCAAAACAATCCTATCAATCCGGTCTTTCCGAATACAAGGAACAAAGTCTTATTGTTGAACAAAAACTGGCAACTGCAAAATCGGAATTAGATCAAGCAAAAGAAAAGATAGCAGACGGAGAAAAAGAGTTATTAGATAAACAGAAGGAGTATGAGGAGAAGAAAGCGGAGGCTGATACAAAACTAGAGGAGGCTAGGCTGGAAATTGAGGATGCAGAGAAGAAATTAACCGATATGGGAGATCCGAAGTGGTACGTTCTTGACCGAAATATGAACGAATCCTTTGTTGTATATAAGGATGATACTCTTCGTATGCAAGATTTGGCAACCGTCTTCCCAGTTATATTCTATCTTGTAGCAGCACTGGTCTGCCTGACCACTATGACGAGAATGGTGGATGAAGACAGAACGCTCATTGGTACCTTCAAAGCACTGGGCTATTCCAATGGTAAAATTGCCGGCAGATATCTAAGATATGCTGCAGCCGCAAGTTTAATCGGCAGCATTATGGGAGTGGCAATTGGTTTTTGGCTCCTGCCGACTATTATTTGGAATGCCTACGGTATCGTATTTGCTTTACCGAATATGACACCAGCTTTTTATTATGGAATAGCAGGTATATCTATATTTGCAACTGTCTTCATTATTACTCTTTCCACCGGAATTGCTGCAAAGAAATCTCTTTTAGAAACTCCAGCAGAATTAATGCGGCCAAAAGCTCCCAGCATTGGGAAACGGGTATTTTTGGAGTATATAAAACCATTATGGAGCCGACTATCTTTTACTAAGAAAGTAACAGCAAGAAATCTGGGTTTAAATAAAAAACGCCTTATTATGACTCTTATTGGTATTGTTGGTTGTACAGCCTTGGTGATTACAGCCTTTGGCGCAAAAAATGCAGTAAGAACGTTATTAGATAAACAGTTTGACGGTATCTTTCACTATGATGTTTCCATTGGATTTGATGAGGAGGAACCCTCTGTCGAATTAACGACACGATTAAATGATAAATCTTATTTTGAAAAGTCAACAGAGGTACTTCGTAAATCTGCAGAAGCAAGCTTAACTGAAGACGATAAGAAGACAAGTAATATCTATATTGTGGCAGCAAAGGATGCAAAAGGTTTTGCAGATTATGTGACCTTTACTGATCCAAGCTCAAAAGAAACAATTGAATTTCTATCCAACAGTGTAATCATAACCGAAAAGCTTTCTATGAATTTAAACGTAGGAGTGGGGGATACCATTGTTGTTAAATATCTGGAGGATAACAAGTATCATTCTGTAACCATTACCGACATTACAAGGAATTACGCATTTAATTATGTATATCTGGGAAATGACGCTTACGAAAGTTCTTTTGGAAATACACCTGCATATAACCAATTCTATGTTATTACCAAGGATTCCCATAGCAATGAAGAAATCACAGACTATATTTCTTCAGCTTCCGGAATAGGAGTTATCTCTTTTATGGATGACCTTATGGGTAATATTAGAACCTCCATTAACAGTGTAAATAATATAATATGGATATTAATCATTGCAGCAGGACTTCTTGCCTTTGTAGTACTATATAACTTGACGAACATTAATATTGGAGAACGTCAAAGAGAGCTCGCAACCCTAAAGGTTTTAGGTTTCTACGATAAAGAAACCTATAGCTATATCTTCCGAGAGACCGTAATCCTATCCATCTTTGGATGCTTCATAGGCTTGTTATCTGGAATCATTCTGTACCGGGCGGTAGTTTCAACTGTAGAACCTGACATGATATTTTTAACACGTGACCTTACCTGGCAAGGCTATTTGGGGGCTGCAATACTAACAATGTTTTTCACCTGGTTGGTTAACCAGTGCATGAAACCCCAGATAAAGCATATTGATATGTTAGAATCTTTAAAATCAGTTGACTAGAGATAAACCAAACCAATTGAACAGTAACGATTGAGCAGAGCATATTTAATATACTCTGCTCAAAATAAATTAATCCTTAGAATTAAAAATAGAGTTATTTTATTCATCAATTAGTATACCAGTTTTCGATACCTCTTGTACCGTACACCGAGTTGCATCAAAGCAGCAAGGTCTTTTCTCACCTTTTTGCATCTTTGAACAAGCCACGTTTATTCTCTTTTCACGAGTAGCTGGATTATTAGTGGAACGTATCCATCGAAGCCATTCCCAATGTGCTTTTGTGGTTATTGTATTCCATTGGTTAATGAGATCAGAGCGGACAATGGCATCCATGATATCTTTTGGCATCTCAGGCTCCGGCCATTCAGCAACTGGTTCTATGGATAAGGTTACAGTTTGTCCAACTTTCGCCCCTACTTTATCGACAAGGTTATCGTTTAATTCCAACCAATGGCTTCCCTTTCCATCTGGTTCCAAAGGTGAGATAAAAGGTATTTCATTTAGAGTACCTTGAACCATAACCATACCGCGGGAAGGCAGTTTTTCACTGGAGCTCAAAGGGATTTTTATGATAGTGCAGGAATTAATATTAATTATAATTGCTTCAAAATCTATGAACATAGGACATACTCCTTTCAATCATCTACCTTGTAACATAGAAGCGTTAGTAACCTATTCTATGTTACAAGAGATTTATTAACCGTAACATTAGGTTAATTATGTATTTACACATTAAAAGACTTTATACTTATTATGTGAAGTATATGTAATATTAATAGTATACTAATATATTTAGATAGTAAATAGGAATCATTCTTATTATATAATAAACGAATCATATCGGAAGATTTGGTAAATTAGTAGCGTGGGCTGAGATATATGTTTGGAATGATTATGCTAAGTTTAACCAAATGATATATAATATATGACATTGTCATAAGTAGGTAGGAATGATGTAATTTAAAGTAATATTTTATTGTCTTTTTACTAGGAGGTACGAATGAAAATTACACTATTACATACAGAGGAAGACAGGTTACAAAAAGCAGTTACCAGTGAGCAGCTTTATGGCATGTGCAATACTGCTTTTACGGGAAAAACAGTAACTGAAGTACGAGAAATTGCAGGAGGATTCTTTAACAATACCTTTGTGGTATATACTACGGAAGGAAAATATATTCTTCGGGTATCTCCACACAGCACTGTACGTATGAGTTTATATGAGCGTGCTTTTATGCGCAGGGAATATAATATACAGCCTTATCTTATGCCCATGGGTGATTTCTTTCCTAAAACGGTTTTTGCGGATTTTACCAGAAGAATCTGTGAGCGTGACTATGTTGTACAAACTTTTCTAGAGGGAATTAATTGGGAAGGTATGAAGGATACCCTTTCAGAAGAGGAAAATAGCCGAATATGGTATGAGATAGGGGAGATTGCAAAGCAAATCAGCAGTATAACCGGTGAACAGTTCGGACCGCCAAGTCCGGCAAAGCAATTCAATACCTGGAGTGAGTATCTTATGGAATATCTATTGGGGATGAGAAATGATATGTCGGAAATGGGATATGAGTATTCAACAGTAGATAGTTTTATCGAGTTATTTAAAGATTATGTTGATATACTGAATATAGTAGACAAACCCCGTTTAATCCATGGAGATCTGTGGGAGAAAAACATACTGATACATAAGGATAGCGGTAAGTGGCATGTATGTGGAATTTTGGATTCTGAGCGTGCTTATTGGGGGGATGAAATATCGGAATGGATTCATACCTTTATGAAGGTGCATCCTGCTTATTGGGAAGGGTATGGTAAATTATTCTGCTCAGAGCATCGGGAACTAAGAAGAATACTTTATCGTGGTGTAGACCATGTAATGGCTGCAACCGAATGTCGATTGAGAGACAATAATGACCCTTCCTGGGCAATGAATAATCTGGAGGGAATTATAAATGAGCTGAAAGGGTTTCAAATTTAGTTGTAAACATACTGGAGCTGCGAATATAGCTGCAGCTCCAGTTATTCTTAAATTAACATATTATCTTAAATAAAACTAGAAAGACCATTATAAAGAATCTTGTTAACAAACTCCGCCATTTCTTCTGGAGATTCTTTCATACCGTTCTTCAGCCAGGTTTGCATACTATTTAAAGCACCAGTTGCCATAAAACCTTGCACATAATCCCTCATTTTAGTATTAGAATTCTTCGCATGCCAAATATCTTCCATTGTTTGCATTTGAATCCATAGCATAATGTCTTTCTGGAACTTTAAATCACCATTATCACTAAGTAGAACACGAAATATATCAGCGTTATTTTGAATATACTCTAAGATTTCTTTAATACCTTGAGTGGTTTTCTGATCATTTCTGTCCTGTAAATGTTTTTCAAGCTTATTAATATATTTTTTTAATTCGGTAAAGGCATTCTGTTCAATATCTTTTAGTAACGCAAATTGATCAACATAGTGAGCATAGAAGGTACTACGGTTGACATCTGCTGTTTCACAAATCATTTTTACGGATATTTTTGAAATAGAATTTTCTCTCATTAATTCTACAAGACTGTTCTTTAGAATCATTTTTGTGAGTTTTACTCTACGATTTTCTTTTTCTTCAGCCATCCTCTCTACTCCAATTCTAAAATTTTTATTAAAGTCCAACAAATGAATATCCTGGTGTTGGATTATTCGCAACCGCTTCCAACATTGTTGGTTGTAATACGCCTTAATGCATATTATAATCCATTGGTGTCACTAATACAACACAGTGTTTAGAAACATGTACAAAATCGGATATCTTGTACATAGACAGAAGGGGGATATGAACATGAAACACATCATTAAGTATAGGACAATTATACTTATTGTATGGCTTGTTGCTGCAGCGTTATTAACGATATTTCAGCCGGATACTAACGCTATATTGCAGCAAAGAGGGCAGACACCTATCAGTGATGACAGCCCATCAAGGATTGCAGATGAATTACTAGGTAAAATGGAAGCTACAAAAGGTACGAATGATTTAATCGTATTTTACAATGAAAATAAAATTACAAACGAGGAAATGACTCAAATCGAAGCATCGGTAAAAGCCATTAGTGACAGTAGCGAGGAACTTGGTATTGTACAAATGATGGACCCATTTAGCATGCCGGAAGCAAAAAGTAATTTTATTTCAGAGGATGGCACAACTCTGATGGTGGCATTTAAATTGGATAAGGGCGGCCAGAGTGTGGATGAGATTAAAGACAGTCTGGAAAGCAAAATTACGAATTTGAATATAGAGTATTATTTGACCGGAGAAGATTTTATTAATGATGATTATTTAAAATCTTCGGTAGCAGGAGTAGAAAAAAGTGCAGCTCTAACAGTGGTGTTTATACTTGTTATCCTTATTATTATGTTTCGATCCGTTGCAACACCAATCATATCTCTGTTAACCGTTGGTATTACATACCTGTGTTCCATGGGAATAGCAGCACAGCTTATAGATAAAGCCAACTTTCCTGTAACAACACTGACGCAAGTGTTGCTGGTCTTAATACTTTTTGGTATTGGTACCGACTATAACATACTTCTTTTTAATCGGTTTAAAGAAGAACTCGCCAAAGGATTGGCTATAGACGAAGCAATCCATAAAACTTATAAAACAGCGGGTAAAACAATTGCATTTAGCATACTTACGGTATTTATTGCCTTCTTAAGTTTAATCTTTGCAGAATCAGAGATATACAAATCAGGTATAGTAGTAGTAATCGGAGCTACGGTATTATTACTTGAAATTCTTACTTTAACGCCATTTGTGATGAAAACCTTAGGTGAAAAGCTGTTCTGGCCTTCCAAAAAGTCTTCCGGACACAATGAAAGTAAAGTATGGAATAAGGCAGCTACCATAGCAACAAAACGTCCGATACTTTGTTCAATTGTTATCCTCCTTCTAATTGTTCCAACAATCATCTTCCATCAGCAAAAGCTGAACTTTGATACAGTTGGAGAGCTTGGAGAGTCATTTGATTCTGCCAAAGGGTTCTATATCCTATCAGATCATTTTGGCAAAGGCCAGGCAATGCCCCTTAATGTAGTGATTGAAAGTGAGAATACGCTGAATAATAATCAGACCTTAACTATTATCGATGAACTCACAGAAAAAATAAAGAACATTGATGGTGTAAATAAAGTGTCTTCAGCAACCCAGCCAGAGGGGAAACAAATAGAAGCCTTCTATGTGGGTAATAATTTAATTACAGTATCCGAGGGCTTAACACAAACCAAAGATGGTGTTGACCAGATTTATGATGGAATGCAGTTAGCGCAAGGAGAACTTTCATCAGCTGATTTCTCACAGGTAAGTCAAATGGTGGATGGAACGAAGGAGTTGGAAACTGGAGTTTCTGCCTTAGCGGATGGATTGCAACAGATAAAAGACGGGATCAATGATGGCTCTGTAAGTTCAGAGAACATTAGCAATGGATTAACAGCAATTGAAAGTAACTTAAAAGTAATGAGTGCAGGCGTGAAGACCTTATCAGATAGTTATAAGCAAATGCAGTCTGGTTATGAACAAATGGGCAGTAGTTATCAGAGTACAGCTAAGGCTTTGCTGCAAGTAAAGGATACACTTGTAATGCTTCAAAATATGGTGACAGCCTTAGGTGCAAGCTATACCGGTTCGTCTACAGACATGAACTATATTGGGTTGAGTCAAACACTCAATGCTTTAGTAAGTTCCCTAAGTGCAATAACACCTGAGGGCATGGAGCAATTAGACACTAATTATAATACAGTAACCCTGGGATTTGCCACAGCAAATGATAATCTGGAGCAAATGAGTAGTGGGTTATCACAAATGGCTGACGGACTTGTTAAGCTGGAGAATGGGTTATCCCAGGCAACAGATGGTATTGGAACTATTGTGACCAATCTTGGTAATGTTGAAGATGGATTATCCCAGATGGCTGAAGGCCAGCAGCAATTGTCCGATGGGTTAAATGGATTTGGTTCCTTTGGGGATCAGTTGAGTCAGGTGAATAGCGGCTTAAGCCAGATTTCAGACGGTCTTAATAAAACAAACGAGTTCCTATCAGAGTTGAGTTCTGTGAAATCGTTCTATATTCCAGAAGAAGCGCTATCTGCTGAAGATTATCAGATTGCACTTAATACATATATGTCTGGAGATAGAAAAATTACAAAGTTAATGGTGGTACTTGACTATGATCCATATTCCATGGATGCGGTTGAAGTAGTTGGTCAAGTAAATGATATTGTTGCCAGTACCTTAAAAGGTACCGTATTATCGGATGCTGAATATGGAGTTTCAGGCTCCAGTGCAACAACAAAGGATATGAATGAAGTTTTAAGTGGTGATTTAAGCAGGATGATTGTAATTGTTCTAATTGGAATCTTCCTGGTATTACTGGTAGTCATTCGTTCCTTTTGGGCATCCATTTGTATTACAGCATCGTTAATTGGAGCATATTATACCGCAATATTCTTAAGTAATAAGTTATTTATCGACCTCATGGGATATACTGGTCTCAATTCCTTTATACCATTCTTTGCTTTTATTATAATTGTTGCATTAGGAGTGGATTATAGTATCTTTTTAATGGTTCGTTATATGGAATATCATGACCGTTCACCAAGAGAAGGAATTATAAAAGCTTGTAAACATATAGGTGGTGTTGTAACGGGGGCAGTAATTATTCTAGGTGGTACCTTTGCAACCTTAATACCTTCAGGACTTATCTTACTAATTGAACTGGCAGTGACCGTTATAATTGGCTTAATTGCACTATGTGTTGTATTGCTACCAGTTTTCCTGCCGGCGATGATTTCCATGCCAGATCGAATGAACCGGTTATTTTCAAAGAATGATAACCAGGAAGTTGAATAAGAGTGTAGTAGTTAATCATGAAATAATAGTAATGAAATAAATAATATTGAAATTGATAATTATTTTATGTTACTAAATAATTTGACCGACATCCTACTATTTTGTTTTGCCTAAAGAAGCTTATTCTTTATTCAAAATAAACGTAGTGTGTCGGTCTTTTATATTTAAAATTCTGCAAATTTTTATTCTTCGGGTAAATTAGAATTATCGCATGGACTCCAATGGTTCAAATTATTGAGAAAAAGATCCCTAGAAAGTATCATTAGCTAATTGTTGATTGATATTCAAAATTACTATAAAGGTAGAAAAAGTTAAAAATTATTTGGAAAATAAATGTAATTACAATATAAAATAAGTTAAAACAAAATAGCAATATCGTTTTATCATTATAATTGATATAATGAAAACGGAATGAGGTATTTGCAAGCTTGCTTGCAAATGCCGATTGGAGTAACAAGACCATGAACAGACTTTTGTTCATGGTATAATGAAAACGGAATGAGGTATTTGCAAGCTTGCTTGCAAATGCCGATTGGAGTAACAAGACCATGAACGGACTTTTGTTCATGGTATAATAGCAAAAAGGTTTAATGGGAGGATGAAAGCTTGTCAATAACATTTAGAAACTATACAAATGAAGCTGGTATCACAGAGGATTATTATAAAGTCAGGTCGTTTTTTATTAAATTAGGTTATGCAGAGTTTACCTATGCAAGGTGGGAGTGGATGACTACTCATTCTTATCTAGATAAGGCTTCTGTAGGTAAGATAGGTTTGTGGGAGATTAATAATGAAGTTGTTGGATTAGCAACTTACGATTGCCAATTAGGATGTGCATTCTGTTTAGCATTACCCCAATACATGAACCTGAAAAGTAATATGCTTATATATGCCAGTGAAAATTTATCAAAGGATCAAAACTTTGGTATTGTAATAGCAGATAGAGATTTATTCTTTCAGGAAGTAGCTGCTAAGTTAGGGTATGTTGCTACGGAAGAGAAGGAAGGCGATGCAGTTTTCCTGTGTGACCAAACCCCAACGGAATATAAATTGCCAGACGGTTTTCACATTACGACTATGCAGGATACTTTTGACTTATATCAATATCGTCGTGTTCTATGGAAGGGCTTTGACCATGAGATGAATGGAGAAGGAGAGCTTTTATTCACTGAGAAAGAAGAACAAGGAGCAAAAGAAGAAATGCTTCGACCAAATGTAGATTTAAGTTTAAAGGTAGCAGTAGTTGCACCGGATGGTAATTTTGCTTCTTACTGTGGTATGTGGTATAACCCCGAAGCAGGGTATGCTGTAATAGAACCGGTAGCTACAGATCCAGCTTATAGAAAAATGGGACTAGGGAAGGCAGCAGTATTAGAG
>JAFACO010000178.1 GCA_023425485.1 Bacillota bacterium | reverse complement strand
GTCAAACAGACCGGACTTATGTCAATATCAGTGTAATGGTGCCTTGGCTGCAGCGAAGGAATATAAAACTGCACCAATAAAAATAGCACAGGAAATTGTTGATGTATTAAAAGAAAGTACAACCTTTCAGGAAATAACAGCAATCATGCCTGGTTTCATAAACATTAAGGTAAGCGATGAATTTGTGGCTAACTTCCTAAACGAAATGAGAAGTTCAGTACAATTTGGATGCGAAAAAGAAGCGAATCCAAAGAAGATTCTCATAGATTACGGCGGTCCTAATATTGCAAAGCCACTTCATGTCGGACATATGCGCTCTGCAGTAATTGGTGAAAGTGTAAAGCAGCTACTTAGATTCTGTGGCAATGAAGTAATTGGTGATGTTCATTTGGGCGATTGGGGTACGCAGATGGGCTTAATTATCAATGAATTAAAGAGACGTAAACCAGAATTAGTATATTTTGATGAGGCATTTCAAGGAGAATATCCAGTGGAAGCTCCATTTACAATAACCGAGCTTGAGGAAATCTATCCTGCTGCAAGTGAATATTCCAAAGAAAATCCTGAGTTTAGAGAAGAAGCAAAACAGATCACTTATTTATTACAGCAGGGACATAAGGGATATACTGCTATATGGAATCATATGATGACAGTATCTGTTACCGATGTAAAGCGTCTTTATGATATTCTCAACGTTTCCTTTGAGTTATGGAAGAAAGAAAGTGATGTACAGCCTTATATTCCTGAAATGGTGCAATATTTAAAGGATAACAATTATACAAGAATTAGTGAAGGTGCTTTGGTGGTTGATGTTAAGGAAGAGACGGATACCAAAGAAGTTCCTCCCTGCATGATATTAAAAACGGATGGAGCATCCTTATACAATACAACTGATTTAGCTACAATTGTAGAACGTATGAAGCTCTTCCAACCGGATCAGATTGTCTATGTAACTGATAAACGTCAGGAACTTTACTTTGAGACCGTATTCCGTTGTGCCAGAAAGACTAAGTTGGTAAAGGAAGACACTAAACTTACTCATATCGGCTATGGCACTATGAATGGTAAGGATGGAAAACCGTTCAAGACCAGAGAGGGCGGTGTAATGCGTCTTGAGAACTTAATCAAGGGCGTAAATGAGGAAGTGTATCGTAAGATGATGGAAAACCGTAATATGGAGGAAGCTGAAGCGAGAGAGATTGCAGCGCAAGTTGGTCTTGCTGCCTTAAAATACGGTGACTTATCCAACCAAATATCAAAGGATTATGTCTTTGATATCGATCGTTTCACCTCTTTTGAAGGGGATACTGGCCCATATATTCTCTATACTATTGTAAGAATTAAGTCTATTTTATCTAAATATGAAGAGTTAAACAAAAAGGTTGAGGACATTCAAACAATTTTACCAGCTAGTTCAGCGAGTGAACAGGCACTAATGCTGGAAGTGTCAAAGTTCAACGAAGTTATTAAATCAGCTTATGATGAAATTGCCCCTCATAGAATCTGTGCTTACATCTATGACCTGGCAAATGCCTTCAATAGCTTTTATCATGATACCAAGATTATTGCAGAAGAAGATGCAGGTAAGCAGGCTTCTTGGATTTTATTAATTACTCTGGTACAAAATCTGTTAGAGCAATGTATTACACTGCTTGGATTCAAGGCACCACATAGAATGTAAGTAATAGTTCTGCTATAGCAAGTCTTTGATTTAATATTTTGATGTACTATAAGGAAGATGGAGCATAGCGATATCGAGCTTATGGTTGAACTGTTAAGAGTGTATGCTTATTATGCATATGAGAAAGAAGGTAAGCTATGTACCGCTTAATATCTCGTTTGATTATTTATAAGAATTTTGATAAGGATTGCTTGCTTCTCGCTCTGGCGGATATTATAAAAGAGGCGGATTTACTCAAGGAGGAAGAGCAGCATGGGCTGAAAAAGAAGGATGAGATTACCGACCGGCTATATCAGTTCATCAACCGTTTGCTAGAATTGGCTACAAATTATGGATTTGATAAGAATCTGTGGCATAACTATTTGGCTTATCTTTTAATAACAGCAGAGAATCCTTTTAGTATTACCTGTGAAAAAGTTGGAGCGAAAGAGGGTACAGTAAATCAATTTGCAAAGAATGACTTTAAAATATTCAAGCAGTTATTTGATTACGACTTTAGCAGTTTAGAACAGGTATTAGGAGTGAGTTGCTTCAGCATTATTACTAATTACAGAGCAATGAAGAAAAGCACTGATCGCTATAATCAAAGCGTAAGTGAAAAAGTTCAAATGCTTAGTGATGAATTGCAAAAGTCGAAGGATGAACAGGAGATATTTGTACATGTTACTAACTTTTATAAGGAATACGGAGTAGGAACTTTTGGACTAAACAAAGCCTTTCGTATTCAACGAAATAAAAGCGAGCTAACTATATTCCCGATTACAAATATGCAAGAAGTTTTATTATCCGATCTGGTGGGATATGAGTTGCAAAAGAAAAAGCTGATTGATAATACCAGAGCTTTCATTGAAGGAAAGAAAGCAAATAATGTGCTTCTTTTTGGCGATAGCGGTACAGGTAAGTCGACTTCGGTAAAGGCAATTTTGAACGAGTATTATAAAGATGGACTTCGAATGATTGAGCTGTTCAAACATCAATTTGAAGATTTATCTACAGTTATTGCAACCATTAAAAATCGGAACTATAAATTCATTATTTATATGGATGATTTATCCTTTGAAGAGTTTGAAATAGAATATAAATATTTAAAGGCAGTTATAGAAGGTGGTCTGGAGACGAAACCTGACAATGTGCTTATTTATGCAACCTCTAATAGAAGGCATTTAATTCGAGAAACCTGGTCAGATCGCTCCGATATGGAGGTTACGGAGGAATTACATCGTTCAGACACAATGCAGGAAAAGCTATCCCTTGTAGCACGGTTTGGCATAACGATTAATTATTCTGCACCCGCCCAGAAAGAGTTTATGAATATCGTAAAAGTTCTGGCTGAACGACAAGGCAGCATTCATTTATCACAGGAAGAATTGTTTGCGATGGCGAACAGATGGGAACTATCCCATGGCGGTATGTCTGGAAGGACAGCACAGCAGTTTATTACCTATTTATCAGGACAAAGTTAAATTGTAATTTGCATATTTAAATCAAAACGCCAAAATGGCAACAGGAGGTGTACTATGGATAAATACAGAATTCTGGTTAAGGGAGTAGTTCAATACGAGGAAAAGTACTTAACAGTTTGCAAATGGTTTGATGATCGTGTTTCGGAACCCTATCAGTGGGGATTTATTGATGGAGCTATAGAGTTTGGCGAAGAGCCGGAAAAGGCTGTATTAAGATTAATAACCGAACAGACTGGATTACCAGCAACTTTAGACCGAATCCTATATACTTGGTCCTTTATGACCGGTGATGTATTTAATATAGGGATTAGCTTTCTTTGCAGAGTAACCTTTGATGAGGTGGTTTTATCAGAGGAGCTAGTTGACAGCAGATGGCTGTATAAGGAAGAGTTGGAAGGAACCATTGATCGTAGAATTCTAGATGATCTGGAAGAAGCTCAATTGTAATTCATAAGGAGAAACGATGCTTACCTTAATTAAAAACGGATATGTAATTGACCCTTTGTCAAGTCGTGAGGGACTATTTGATGTGTTAATTGAAACTGATAGAGTCATCAAAGTATCAAAGGAAATTGAACTTACAAGTCTATCACAAGGAGCAGAGAAAGAGGAAAAGCAGCTGCAAGTGATTGATGCGACTGGAAAATATGTTTTCCCTGGTTTTATAGATTTGCATGTTCACCTTAGGGAGCCAGGATATGAGTATAAAGAGACCATAGCAACTGGTGCAAGGGCAGCAGCAGCTGGAGGATATACTTCGATTTGTCCTATGCCAAATACCAATCCGGCAACCGATCATGCAGACATAGTTCATATGGTATTAGAAAAAGCAAATCAGGAAGCTGTTGTAAATATTCTACCGGTGGGTGCTATTACACTAGGACAGATTGGTAAAGAACTTGTTGATATCCCAAAACTCAAAGAAGCAGGTATCATTGCTCTAAGCGAAGATGGAAAGTCCGTTATGGATACCGCGATATATGCAGAGGCAATGAGGCAAGCGGCACAGCATCAGTTACCGGTATTTGCACACTGTGAAGATAAAAGTCTGGTGGGTAAAGGTGTAATTAATGCGGGAAAAAAGGCAGAAGAGCTTTCTCTTCCTGGAATTAGTAATGCGGTCGAGGATATAATTACAGCACGTGATATCCTGTTAGCGAAAGAAACTGGTGCACAGTTGCACCTCTGTCATATATCAACGGAAGATAGTGCAAAAATGCTTGCTATAGCCAAATCCGAAGGCATTTCTGTTACTGGTGAAGTCTGCCCTCATCATTTTGTGCTAACCGACGAAGATATCCCATCGGAGGATGCAAATTATAAAATGAATCCGCCGCTTCGTAAGGCTAGCGATGTTTTAGCGTTGAAGGAAGCGTTAAAAAATGGAGTAATCGATGTGATTGCCACAGACCATGCTCCTCATTCCGAGGAAGAGAAATCAAAATCCTTCTTAAGCGCTCCATTTGGAATTACGGGTTTAGAAACGGCTTTTGCACTTACGTATACGGAACTTGTTAAGAAGGGCTGGCTGACTATGACACAGCTGGTGGAGAAAATGTCAGTTAATCCTGCTAAAGTTCTTAAGTATGATCGAGGAGGTATTGGTGAAGGTAAAGTAGCTGATCTTGTAATTGTTAATCTGGAGGAAGAATATATAATTGATAGGAATAACTCTTATTCAAAAGGAAGAAATACACCGTTCCATGGAAAAAAAGTATATGGCCGGGTGGAGTACACCTTTGTTGCAGGAAAACAGGTTTATCAATATATGAAATAGATAAAATTCAAGGGAGGAACGATATGATAAACAAACTGATTGAGAAAATTGAGCAACTGAGTGCCCCGATTGTAGTTGGGTTAGATCCTATGCTGGATTACATTCCAAAACATCTTCTTGCAAAGGCTTACAGTGACAAGGGCGAGAATTTAGAAGGTATTGCAGAAGCGGTATGGCAATATAACAAAGGCATTATTGATGCTACCTTTGATCTTATACCAGCTGTTAAACCACAAATTGCTATGTATGAGCAGTTTGGTATCGAAGGGTTAAAAGTATTCCACAAGACAGTGGAATATTGTAAGCAGAAGGACTTAGTTGTTATTGGAGATATTAAAAGAGGTGATATCGGTTCTACCTCTACAGCATATGCAACAGGTCATCTGGGAAAAGTCTTGATTGGTGAGAAGGAATATCGTGGTTTTGACGAAGATTTTATTACAGTAAATCCATATCTTGGTTCGGATGGTGTACTTCCCTTTGTAGACGTATGTAAGGAAGAGAAAAAAGGACTGTTCCTTTTGGTTAAGACCTCTAACCCCTCCAGCGGTGAGTTTCAAGATCAGCTGATTAACGGAAAACCTCTATATGAATTAGTGGGCAAGAAAGTGGCAGAATGGGGCGAGCTCCATATGGGAGACTCCTATAGTTATATTGGAGCAGTTGTAGGTGCTACGTACCCGGAGTGTGGTAAGGTATTAAGAGCTCTTATGCCAAAGACTTACTTCCTGGTTCCTGCTTATGGTGCGCAAGGTGGTAAAGGTGAAGATTTAGCTCCTTATTTTAATAAAGATGGCTTAGGAGCGATTGTAAGTTCCTCCAGAGGAATTATAGCTGCTTACAAGTTAAAGGGTTATGAGAAATTTGGTGAAGCAGCATATGCAGATGCTTCAAGACAGGCAGTTATAGATATGAGAGAAGATTTGGTGCAGGCTTGGAGTTCTGCGAAAAATATATTTTAATCATAAACGGAGGAACTAAATGAAGGATAAGTCAAAGCTTTTTAAAGAGATCAGAAGTTGGGTTCTTATAATTCTTGGCTCATTTATTTTGGCATTTTTTATTAATTCAGAGGTTTTAGCCAAGGTGGTAGTTGAACACGGATCAATGGAAAATACATTGTTTGCAAATCAGCAATTACTGGTGAATGAGTTCAGTTATCATTTTACACAACCGAAAAAAGGAGACATTATTATTTTCTTCCCAGAGGAGGAAAAAGGTAATATACTTGTAAGATTCGATCGTTATCTGGATGGTATTAAAGAGATGTTCACAAAAAAATCGGAACATGCCAGATATGTAAAAAGAGTAATTGGTGTTGAAGGTGATGTGATTGATATCAAGGATGGTTATGTCTTTGTAAATGATGAAAAAATAGATGAGCCCTATACCAATGGCTTGACAGAGCCAAAAGGATATGAATTACCTTGTACTGTAGGCAAGGACGAATTATTTGTTATGGGTGACCATAGAACGGTAAGTGAAGATAGTAGAGCGTTTGGACCGATTAGTTTGGATCAGGTAATAGGAAGAGCTTTTTATCGTGTCTATCCGTTTGGGGAAATGGGTAAGATTCAATAAGGAGTTGTTAACAAAGGGACGAAAGAATGGGTAACCACTTCCCCCACACACAGATTGACGGACAGATTGCTGATTTTGTTATGTCCCTATCGAACAGGAATGTTCGCTATTGCCATAACAAATCAGCAATCTGTCCGTCAAACAGTGCATTATGGGGAAGTGATTACCCATTCTTTCTGACATTGTAAATATTTTACATAAAAGAAAATAAAAGAGCATAAAGAGCATAAAGAGCTAAAGAGCATAAAGGAGCTAAAGAGCATAAAGGAGCATAAAAAGAGCGTATAAAAGAACATAACTTAATAAAAAAACTTAATAATAGAACTTAAGCTGATTATTAATATTACTATAAAATAAAATGAGCTATTCTTTTATTTATCAATCATAGGGGATTTACTCGCAAATGATTTATGAATATAAGAATAGCTCATTGTTTGTTATTAATTTATGTCTTAATGTTATTTAGTTAATTATCATTAACATTTTTCAGGTTCACTATATTCTACACCGAAGGTTTCAACGGTTAGCTTCTTCATGATTTGTGGTTCTAATGGAGCGTCTGAATAATCGGTCTTTAATTCCGCAATCTTGTTTACAAACTCTAAGCCTTCAATTACTTTACCAAAGGATGCGTAAGAACCATCTAAATGAGGAGAATCTTTATGCATAATAAAGAACTGGGAGCCAGCGGAATCAGGACGTTGAGATCTTGCCATGGAAAGTACACCAGCAGTATGTTTTAAAGTGTTAGGGAAATTATTATAGGAGAATTCGCCTTTAATTGAATAGCCAGGGCCACCCATGCCGGTGCCTTCTGGATCACCACCTTGTATCATAAAGCCACGAATTACGCGATGAAATTTAAGACCATCATAAAACCCCTTATTTACTAAGGATATAAAATTTTTAACAGTGTTAGGGGCTAATTCAGGATATAATTCGATTTTAATGATATCACCACTTTGTAGCTCCATTGTTACGATAGGGTTAGTATTATTCATTTTCTTTCAATCCTCTCTTAATTAACATTTACCATTTAAAATTTACTCTTACTATAATACAATGAACTGTAGTAATTAATACTAATTAATTCATTTGTCCGTTGGTAAATATAACATAGCCATAGCGTTGTGTCAAGGTAAGCAATTTTATTAAGTAATCACTATTCCAGATATTGCAATAATAGTATAAAAATATTAGACTAAAAATGAGGGCACGCATATCACATCGTTCATAATAATAGTAGATGAAAGGAGATTATGCAGATGAGTGAGGTTTTTACTTTTGGAGTAAGGTCGGGCCATCAACGAGCAATGATTGACATTACAAAAGAGATTCAAAGCAAGGTAAAAGAAAGCGGTGTAAAGAATGGAATTTGTGTAATATTTGTTCCTCATACCACTGCAGGTATTACAATTAATGAGAATACTGATCCGGATGTTGTAAAGGATTTTCTAACGGCAATATCCAAATTAGTGCCTGAATCAGATTCTTACCATCATCTGGAGGGGATTTCATCAGCACATGTGAAATCGAGTTTGGTTAATGCATCGCTGACTGTTATAATAGAAGATGGAAGGCTATTACTTGGTACGTGGCAAGGTATTTATTTTATAGATTTTGATGGACCAAGAATACGAAAAGTTTATGTTAAAATTATAGAAGGGTAATTACGTTTACTTTATCTAAGGATAACTTGACTCATAATTCTGCTGCAAAATCGTCAATTAATAGGGCAGGCTTAATAGTTTATATGAAAAATACAAAAATCCCTTGTCGTATTGAAAAGTTTACGATAAAATAGCAGGAAAGATAAATTTCACAGGAGAATAACATATGTCAACAGCAACTAAGAAATTGACTGCAATTGCTGATAATATCAAGATTTCCGAAGATATCTACAGCATGTGGCTGCTCGATAAAGATATGGCAGAAAGGGCGGTACCCGGACAGTTTATATCACTTTATTGTAAGGATGGAAGTGCTTTATTGCCAAGGCCCATAAGTATATGTGAAATTGATTTAGAGGCGGGACGGATAAGACTTGTATACCGGGCGAATGGCAAAGGTACAAAGGAATTTGCAAAGCTAAGAGCAGGGGATGAAGTGGAAGCGATGGGACCTCTCGGCAAAGGCTATACCCTTGAGGGTAACAAGGCAATCTTAATAGGTGGTGGAATTGGTATTCCTCCTATGTTAGAGTTAGCTAAGAGGCTTGAATGCGAAACACAGATTGTCCTAGGTTATCGCGATACTACTTTTTTAGAAAATGAGTTTGAAGCTTATGGAAACGTGTATATTGCTACAGAGGATGGAAGTAAAGGAACTAAGGGCAATGTAATTGATGCCATTAAGGCAAATCATCTTGAAGCGGATATTATCTATGCTTGTGGACCAACGCCTATGTTAAGAGGTGTACAAGCCTATGTGCTGGAACAGGGGATAAAGGCTCAATTATCTTTAGAGGAGCGGATGGCTTGTGGAATAGGTGCTTGTTTAGCCTGCACCTGTAAGACGAAAGAAATTGATCATCACAGTAATGTGAACAATAAGCGGATTTGTAAAGAAGGTCCAGTATTTTATGCAGAAGAGGTGGAGCTATGAATACAAGCGTGACACTAGCAGGCATAACTTTTAAAAATCCGGTTACTACAGCCTCTGGAACTTTCGGATCAGGAATGGAGTATAGTGATTTTGTTGATTTGTCAAGGCTTGGTGCTGTAACTACAAAGGGTGTATCAAGTGTTCCTTGGCCAGGTAATCCAACACCGAGAGTCGCTGAGACCTATGGTGGAATGTTGAATGCAATTGGGTTACAAAACCCTGGTGCAGATGTTTTCATAAACAGAGATATACCATTTTTAAGAAAATATGATACAAAAATCATTGTTAATGTTGTTGGTAAAACCACAGAAGATTATTGCGAGGTTGTAGAGCGACTATCTGACTGTGATATAGATATGTTAGAGATTAATATTTCTTGTCCTAATGTAAAAGAAGGTGGTATCGCCTTTGGTCAGGACGCAAGTTGTGTAGAAGCAATAACAAAAGAGATAAAGAAATACGCTAAGCAGCCTGTCATCATGAAATTAAGTCCAAATGTAACGAACATAGCTGAAATAGCGAAAGCAGCTGGAGCAGGTGGAGCGGACGCCCTTTCCTTGATTAATACATTGACAGGTACGAAGATAGATATCCATAAGAGAGCATTTATACTGGCAAATAAAACAGGAGGACTTTCGGGACCAGCAATTAAACCGATTGCTGTTCGAATGGTACATCAGGTTGCAAATGCAGTGGATCTCCCGATTATTGGTATGGGCGGAATTCAGAATGCAGAGGATGCACTGGAATTTTTAATGGCAGGAGCAGCAATGGTAGCAGTTGGAACAGCCAACTTTATTAATCCTGGTGCTACGATAGGCGTTGTTAATGGTATTGAAGAATATATGAAGCAGTATAAAGTAGAAGACATTAATGAGCTAATTGGATGTGTAAAGTAGTTACTAAAAAAAGTTGGCAGCTAAAGTACGTGACTAGAGATTGATAATGCAGACTTGTTTAATGAAAAGAGGGAATGGATAAATGGAACAGTACAAGAAGGAATTTATTGAGTTCATGGTTGACTGCGGTGTTCTTAGATTTGGTGACTTTACAACTAAGAGTGGAAGAAAAACTCCGTTTTTTATTAATACAGGATTTTATAGAACAGGCGCACAGCTAAGAAAGCTTGGTGAGTATTATGCAAAAGCAATCAATGACAAGTTTGGTATAGATTTTGATGTATTATTTGGGCCAGCCTATAAGGGTATCCCCTTGAGTGTGGCAACAACGATTGCAATCAGCGAGTTCTATGATAAAGATATTAAATACTGTTCCAACCGCAAGGAAGTAAAGGACCACGGAGATACGGGTATACTGTTAGGTTCTCCATTGACTGATGGGGATAAGGTTATTATCATTGAAGATGTTACAACAGCAGGGACTTCCATTGGAGAAACAATGCCAATACTTGCTGCACAGGCAAAGGTAGAAGTAAAGGGACTTGTGGTATCCGTTGACCGAATGGAACGGGGGCAGGGTAGTAAGAGTGCCCTTACAGAAATTCAGGAGAACTATAATATTACAACTACTGCAATTGTTACTATGGAAGAAGTAGTGGAACATCTGTATAATAAGCCTTATAATGGGAAAATTGTTATTGATGATATATTAAAAAATGCGATTGAAGCATATTATGATCAATATGGTGTAAGCGAATAAACAAGTAAATAGATTGAACGAATACGCATAAAGGAGGTAGTGTTATGATGGAGAAGATCTACCATACAATGAAATCAGTGGGTGTGTGGAATCTGGTTTTGGGAATTCTGACAATTATTGCAGGAGCAGTTGCTGGTACGTTATTAATCTTAAACGGTTCACGATTACTGAAGAAGAAATCAGAATTATTGTTTTAATGTTTAAGGTACATGATACAGCCCCAAGATTGCCTATTATTACAGGAGGCACTTGGGGTTTTTGTTCGGTTAAAAAGCAAATATAGAGTAAGGTACAGGTTTGGAGGTTTTTGATGAAAACACAGGATTTTTATTATGATTTACCAGAGGAACTGATTGCGCAAGATCCCCTTGAGGATAGATCGGGATCAAGGTTATTAGTGCTTGATAAAGAAACAGGGACAATTCAGCATAGAATTTTTAAGGATATAACAGAATTTTTAAAAAAGGGTGATTGCCTGGTGGTTAACAATACAAAGGTTATTCCAGCAAGACTAATTGGTGAGAAGTTGCATGAGAATAAAATGGAGCAAGCCCAGGAAACTCATGGAGCAAAAATTGAATTGTTACTGTTAAAGCGCAAAGATAATGATATCTGGGAAACCCTTGTGAAGCCAGGTAAAAAAGCAAGAACTGGTACAAAAATCAGCTTTGGCAATGGATTATTAATAGGTGAGATTTTAGACATGTTAGAAGATGGTAACCGCCTGGTTCAATTCACATATAAGGGGATTTTTGAAGAAATTCTTGATCAGCTGGGGGAAATGCCGCTTCCTCCTTATATTACTCATGAATTACAAAATCGAGATAGATATCAAACCGTATATGCAAAATATGAAGGCTCTGCAGCTGCACCTACTGCTGGGTTGCATTTTACAAAGGAACTACTTTCAGAAATAGAAGAGATGGGGATTCCCGTGGTTGGTGTTACGCTTCATGTAGGCTTAGGAACCTTTCGACCGGTAAAGGTAGATAATGTATTGGAACATCATATGCATTCAGAATTCTATCAAGTGACGGAAGAGGCAGCTGAAATAATTAATCAGACCAAGCGTAATGGTGGTAGAGTAATTTGTGTAGGTACCACCAGCTGCAGAACATTAGAATCTGCTGCTGACGAAAATGGTTTACTACAAGCTGGAAGCGAGGACACGTCAATCTTTATTTATCCAGGCTATTCCTTTAAGGTTATGGATGCTCTTATTACAAATTTTCATCTTCCAGAATCAACCCTCATGATGTTAGTATCAGCGCTGGCTGGGCGTGAGCACATCATGAAGGCTTATGAAGAAGCAGTAAAAGAGCGTTATCGCTTCTTCAGTTTTGGGGATGCAATGTTTATTCAATAAGATAGCTCATATTTATTAACCAATCAGCCGTTAGCTTAATAATATAGTAGTATACTATATGATAATGGAGACGGCGAAGTGGTTGATTTGGATCAGATTAGAAAGAACCTGAATTTACGCAAATACACCATGATAGGGTCAGGTTCTGGTCGACTAGTTTTTGACCTAAAAAACGGATATGTAGCAAAAGTAGCAAAAAATAAGAAGGGTTTAGCTCAAAATAAGGCTGAATATAAAATAGAGGCGATGAGTGACTGCGATATGTTTGCTAAAATTACAGCAATTTCGGAAGATTGTAAAGTATTAATCATGCAAAAAGCAGAACAGATAAAATCCATATCAGTTATTTGGAAATATTATAACGTAAAGAGTAACCATGAGCTCTTTCGACAGTCTGTCTTTGATGATTTTGGTACAAAATACAGACTATTATACGGAGATTTGTGTCGTAAGTCCAGTTGGGGTATTATTAATAATAAGCCAGTCATAATTGATTATGGCTTTACAAAGGATACCAAAAAGTATTATACCTTTATGTAGTGAGGGAAGACAAATAGCTTCCAATAATAGGATATTAAAAATGCCCTATGAACTCTTTAATAGAATTCATAGGGCTGATTTATTATGATTATTATGCCATTTTGGATAAGATACTTCTTGCTACACTGATACCATTAGCGGATGCCTGTTGTAAGCCTCTGGTAAGACCAGCACCATCTCCAATTGCACGAAGACCTTCCACACTGGTTTCAAAATCAGTATTAACAACAACCTTATTGGAGTAGAATTTAACTTCCACACCATACAGAAGTGTTTCGTCACTCGCAATACCTGGTGTAACTTTATCAAGTGCGAGCAGCATTTCTTTGATATCCACCATGATACGATGAGGAAATACCAGTGATAAGTCACCAGGAATAGCATCTTTTAAGGTGGGAATTAAGTTGTTTCTGCAAAGACGTTCTTCCGTAGTTCTTCTGCCACGCTGGAAATCACCGAAGGTTTGAACAAGAATTCTGCCGCCACAGAGCATGTTGCTAAGCTGAGCAATATGTTTGCCATACTCAATTGGAGTATTGAAGGGCTTGGTAAAATTCTTGGATACCAAAATTGCAAAGTTGGTGTTATTCGTTTTATAATCCTTGGATTTATAAGCATGTCCGTTTACAACTGCAAGGTTATTCTCATAATACTCGGTTGCTACTTCACCGGAAGGATTGGTACAGAAGGTACGCACCTTATCATCAAAGGTTGGGGTATAATATACAAGCTTTGCTTCGTAGAGGTTTTTATTAAGGAATTCCATAACCTCGTCACGAACCTCAACACGTACACCAATATCAACGGTTCCCACCTTAGTTTCAATGGAATGTTCTTTACAAATCTGACTAAACCAATCGGAACCTTCACGTCCAATAGCAGATACAATTTCATTTGCATAGAAGGTATCACCCTTTGTGGTAATAATACCTTTTGCTTTCTTGTCTTCAATAATAACATCCTTAACCATAGTGCTGAATTTCATTTCAACACCGCTTTCAAGTAAATGCTCCTGAAGACGGGTATATATTTTATAACCTTCCTCCGTACCAAGGTGACGGATTGGGCATTCAATCAGTTTTAAGTTTGCATTGATAGCACGTCTTCTAATTTCACGGATTTCTGACTCTTTATCAATACCGTATACATTAGTATCAGCACCAAATTTTAGATAGATGTCGTCTGATTCCTTAATCAATTCCATCGCTCTGTCATAACCTAAGATATCAGGAAGGGTTCCGCCGACATCTGGTGATAAGGATAACTTACCGTCGGAAAATGCTCCTGCACCTGCAAATCCTGTGGTAATTGAGCAGGGTTTACAGCCGATACATTGCTTAGTTGTTCTTTTGGGGCATAATCTCTTTTCGATTGGTCTGCCTTTTTCAACCATAAGTATCTTTAAATCTTTGTTTTCCTTAATCAATTCATAGGCACAAAAGATTCCGGATGGACCAGCACCTATAATGATTACATCATAATTTTGCATGAACAACACTCCTTTTGTATGTTAGACGGTCTGAAAATGACCTCGATAATTCTATCATAAACAAGTGGGGAATGCAAGAAATTAAAGGCTTTCCAGTGATTAGACATACTTATAAAACAACGATAGATTTATAATAAATACAAAAGAATGGCTATATTATTTCAAAATGTTTTAATGCGTACTCGATACCATCATCTTCCACATTCTTAGTATGGAAGGTTACAATATCAAGAACCTGTTGATCAGATACACCCATTCCAACGCTATGTTTTACATACTTCAGCATGGAGAGATCGTTGGTGCTGTCACCAAAGGCATATGTATTTTCATGAGGAATACTTAAATGCTTTGTTAAGTACTCAATACCAGTAGCCTTTGAAAAATTAGCAGGAATAAGTTCATAAAAAACGGCATCGCGCTTTATAAATTCGAAGGTGTCTTTATATTTATCATAAAACAACTGGTAGCGCTCTGGGTCTTCACACCTGATACACATTTTATCGAAGTCAGTTTCCACGTCATGCCAACTGCGCAGGGTGAATTCGAAAAGGTTTTGGAAGATATCCTTAGGCGGGAGCAAATGTTGTTCGGTTAATCTGTCATTATAGTATATGTGAGAAGATCCTTCTAATAAGGCCTCGATTTGATGGGTGTTGAGGTCGCTGATAAGGTCCTTATGAAGTTCACTTGGAATCCTTTCATGTAATAGTTTTGAGCCATTGTAGTCAATGTAAGTACCACAGCCGCAAACATAGCCATCAAAACCTATTTCTTTAATTTCTGGGGTGATACCAGCCAAGGTTCTGCCAGTATTAATAAATACAAGGTGTCCATTTGCCTTTGCTTGTCGAATTGCGTTTTTGGTGTTTTCAGAAATCTGATGTGTTACATTGCTGATTATTGTTCCGTCAATGTCAAAGAATAATATTTTAGTGTCCATGTAAGTTCTCCTAACCTTAAGCTAATCTGAGAAAAAAGACTCAGAAGTGGTAAGTATCGTAGTTCCAATCACATTCAAATATTCTAACACAAAAACACTGGAAGGGAAAGAGTAGAACAAAAAGGGGTATTTTGTAAATAAAGTAAAAATTTTATAAAATACCTTAAGATTAATTGATTTAAACCGATATAAATATAGAGAGACTGCATGCAACTCGATATTAATAGAGAGAAATGGTCTTAGATACTTTTATAAAAGTCAAGCTTTGCCTATGCAATAGTTCTTTCTATCAAAAGGAGTTAAAGATAATACGGGAGGTGAGACTGGATTTCATATTCATTATCAATGTAAAAAAATAGTTGAAGATATGAGCTTGATACATGGACGTGCTTTTTCATATCCGAAAGGAAAGAGGCATAATATGAACAAAGAAAAGAATAAGGGAACAATTACAAGGAACCAAGTGGTAAGAAATTTATTTGGTTTTTTGTCACTAGCTATTATTGTAACATTAATTATAATGTCACAGAAGAAAGCAAGTGCAGCCGAAGCAAGTATTTCAGTAAAAGAGATTAACTATGACAACAGTACCATAACCTTGCAAGTCAATTCAGGCGATACAAAGGTATATGTATCAGATGAAAATAAAAAGAAGTGGGAGATTATTCCTGGTAAAATTGTCAATGGTACAATCACTATGGATATATCCTGGATATCAACTACAAAGAACTATACCATGACTTTTAAAGGAGATTATTCTTCCAGTATACTTTCTGTTACCTTACCCAAACAGGTTACAACCTTTAAAGCCACCTTTAACAAACAAAAAGGTACAGTAACCTTTAATAACACAAGTAATCGTACAATTGAATGGAGAAAGAAAAATAGTACCATCTGGAGTACAGTGAAAGAAAGTACCTTGGCAGATGAGTTAAGCAATTATTTTACAAAAGGCATTCAATTATATTTTCGTTTAGCTCCAGTCAATGGTTCAAATACCAGTGTCGGTGTTAGAGCTAGTAAAGAAGTAGCAGTTACAATACCGAAGAAAACCACAGCTCCGACAATAACGGTGAATGGTTCAAAGTTCAGTCTGGCAGTGAAAAAGGGTATGGCTTATCGTAAAGTGAATTCAGATGGAACAATGTCGGATTGGACTAGTATAACTAGTACTACTGACCTGTTGATTAGTAATATTGCTCCAGAGGTACTATACACCGGTAATTCGTCTACACAGAAAGCAGCGACACTTCAGTTCAGAGTAAATGCCAGCAGTACTTCCCAGGTATCCAATATCACTACCGTAAAGATTCCAGTTCAAAAAGGAGCACCGGATATTGATACCAGCGGTATCGTATTAAACTACACAAGTTCTACAACCTTATCGTTAACTGTAAAGGCAGCTAGTGCTACGGTACCCTATGAATACACAGTTATTCCAAAGGAAAAGGAGTTAAGCTATCAAACTGCAGTATGGAAGGCAATAACCTCCTCGACAGCTGTATCAATTAATAGTACGACTGCTCCAAGCGGAAGTAAAATATATGTAAGATTGAAGTCTGTAGAAGCGTCAGAAACTACAAGTTTTTCTTTAGCTTCTCTGGAAGTGAATGTTACCGGATTAAGTGGCGTTAGCTATCCAACTGCCCCAGAGGCTACACAGCTAACCACTCTAGTGACCACAGCTGGAGTATGTCAAAGCACTAAAACCTCAAGTTATCTAACCTTCTATTTATATACAGCAACATCAACAACAGTATCCGCCATAGATTTCTATGATAGTTATGGTACGAAGAAGGGATCTGTTACCAGTAAGAGCACCGTAGCTCTGAATACCAAAAGCACTGGTGCAAGCGATAAGTACATAGTGACAACGAACATTACCTCCACGGATGAAATTAATAGTTTTACAGAAGAGATATTGTATGCCAATGTCACCTTTGCAAATCAAGAGACTATTAAGAGTAATTCCACCTCCGGAATACAGCTATATCTTTATCCAAAAACAATAGTTAAAAATCCTAGTGATTCCGAATATAGTACAGGATTTAACCGCATTTACATGTCAACGGAAACCTCGGATGCAACTAAATTTAAGTTTAAATTGGATTTTGGGAATGAAAAAGTGATTGACCCAACAGGTATCAACAAATTTACCAGTGAAGCCACCGAGATAAGTTCCATAAAGTACAGTGGTTATACGTTGAATAAAGGGACAGATTATACCGTGGTCTATGACTCCTATAAGGATGAGGATAATTCAACGATTAGAACGGCAACAGTAACAGTGAATGTATCTAATTTCGAAAAGTCATCTGAAATTACCGCATATGATCAGGCTACACCGTTGATTATTAATCTAAATAATAATGAGGTTGTGGATAAAGCTGTTACAATTAAATTGGTTCGTACTGCTACAATTGACAATACGCCAATTGCCTGGTCTTTATCAGAAGGTGGTCTTACAGAGAAAACTACCTCAACAATAACTAACGAAGACGGAAGTACCACAACAGTCACTCAGGATGTAGTTACCTTTTCACTTACGTTAACAATGTTCAGTCAGACCTATAGTGTCAGTGTAGCCAATGTAACTTGGGGGAATGTCTCAATCTTTGGATCAGCATCCATATCCAATGGAAAGGCAACCATCTATCTATCCAATGCTAAAATTAATAAGCTCACTACAAATTCATCGGATACGAAGAACGTGGTTATAACCTTAAGTAATGGGTATGTTATTGACACTGGTTGTAAGCTTACCATTTTGAATGCTAACTAGGTAAGGTGGATTTATTAAGGAGATTGCGATGAAAAAATATAGATTAAAAGGTCTTAGATTATTGTTGTGGCTGCTCCCCGTGTTTGTGATCGGGCTGCAACCTTCTGGCAAGGTAAGTGCAGAGACGGCTACCGCTGTTACAATCGGTGCAATTGATTATGAGGAGCTGACTTTACAGGTTTATAATAACAACAATACCATAATATATTATTCCACTGACGAAACCACTTGGACCGAGGTGGAGGGAAGTTATAGTACTGCTACCAAATCCTATGAAATGGATATATCCTGGGTTAGTATTACCAGTGATGTAACTCTCTATTTTAAAGGAGATGTAAATACAACAATTAAATCAACTACCTTGCCCATGCAGGACAAGTACTTCAAGGTAACGTATAGCAAGGCGGATGAGGAGTTTGAGTTTATAGAAGCAGATGACTACGATTATTTTGAGTGGAGAAAAGCATCTGATTATAGTTGGAGTACCGTAAGTTTAAATGATACTTCAAGTTCCTATAAGCAATTTATAAGTTCCTTGGAAACCTATAGGTTAAAAGGAGCGAAAATAATAATTCGTTTGCCCCAGGTAAAGGGTTCTGGCTCTGATGCTGGCAGCAGACCAAGCAAAGAAATAACGATATCAATCACTGCCAGAGCAGAAGCACCAAAGGTAACAGTGAATTCTTCCAAATTGACTTTAAATACCACTGAAGCAATGGAATACTATGATACAAGTACAGGTGCTTGGGTAGAGTGCTCAAAGACCATGGCACTTGAGGAGATTGCTCCTTCTGTGTTGTATAAGAATGGGGCTCATTCTGTGACATTACTGATTCGGACAGCTGCTACAGCAAGTTCCTCCTATTCAAAAACTGCTTATGTAACCATTAATGGTCAGACAAAGGCACCTACGATTGGTGGAAATGTTGATGACGTTAGTTATTATTTTTATAATTCAAAATTAGTTATGACTTTTAACAATGCAACAAAGAACAATATTTTTGAGTATACTATTGTAAAGCCAGGGACTGAGTTTAATGCTGCTAGTGCAAAATGGACCTCTGTCAGCTCTACAAAACTCATTACTCTTTCGAGTACGGCTGGACCAAAGGGTAGTAAGGTTTACATTAGAAGAAAAGGAATAGACGCTAGCTCTACGAAAGGCACGGAACTTATCCTGTCCTCTGCAGTTAGTAATTTCTCTATCAGCTATTAATTATTAAAGAACAAAAGCTGGAAGCCTTAGGTATATTAGAACAAAAGTATTTGGTCTATGTATCTAAGGCTCCATTAGAAAACAACCCTTGACAATCAATGAAATGTCGATTAAGATATGAGAAAATGATAAAAACATTGAAGGTGAATGTAGTAGCATATATTTTCCCGCCAGAGAGAACGTACCACCGGCTGAGAGTAGGTTCAGGGTCCAGATATATTGTGAAGTTCGGCACCGGAGTTGCCTTTAAGATATTCGGGTTAATACCTGCAATAAAAAAGAGGTCGGTTCAGTCCCGTTATGACTGCTAAAGGAGTCTACTAGATAGGCTTGAATTTGGGTGGTACCACGATGCTTTCGTCCCTGTTGGGATGGGAGTTTTTTTTATGTAATTTAATGAATTACCTAAAAGCGCAAAGGTGTAAGAAAAACAGATACTATAATCATGAAAATTATAATGGCAATACAGGAGGAATGAAAATGTTAGAAAATTTAGAGCGCATTAAAGCGCAGTTTACTGCGGAACTTCATGCAGCAAACTCAAAAGAGGAATTAGAGCGTATTCGAGTATCCTTTCTTGGTAAAAAGGGTCTTGTCACAGAGGAGTTAAAAAATCTTCGTAATCTGGATGCTGAAGCGAAGAAAGTAGCTGGTATGCAGGTAAACATTTTAAAGGATGAATGTGAACAGGCGATTGTAGAGTACCAGAAAACCATGGAGGAGAGGGAATACTTAAAGGAAATTGAGAATACAGAGCGTTTCGATTACTCCATTCCTTCGGATAAGGCAGTAGGAACTTTACATCCAATTACCATAGTTCAAAAGCAGATTGAAGATATCTTTAAAACCATGGGCTTTATTATTGAAGATGGTTTGGAAATTCAGACAGAGTTCAATAACTTTGAAGGTGTTAATATACCAAAGAATCATCCGGCAAGAGATATGACAGATACCTATTATTTAGAGAATGGTCAATTACTTAAGACCCATACGTCAGCAGCTCAGAATACCATTATGCGTAAATATGGAGCACCAAAGTCAGGAGAGCCTTTAAAGGTATTATTTCCTGGCAGATGTTTCCGTAATGAAAATATTGATGCCAGCCATGAAAATACCTTCTTCCAGTTGGAGGGTATGTTGATTGGAGATGATATCTCAATTTCTAATTTAATATATTTTATGAAGGTATTACTTTCTGAAGTATTTCAAAGAGATGTTAAAGTACGTCTTAGACCTGGTTTCTTCCCCTTCGTTGAACCCGGTTTTGAATTAGATATAAACTGTGCCATTTGTGGTGGTTCCGGTTGTCCAACCTGTAAGCATTCCGGGTGGTTAGAATTACTTCCTTGTGGTATGATTCATCCAAATGTACTTTCCCTTGGTGGAATAGATCCAGAGAAATACACAGGCTTTGCTTTCGGTCTTGGTCTTACCAGACTGGCAATGATGAAATATAACATCAAGGATATCCGTATGTTTAACAGCGGTAACATAAAACAATTAAAGCAGTTTACGAAATAAAGAGGTTGTATAACTACACTTAATATTCCACGTAAAATGCTATGTGATATTTAATAGAGACTGCCGCTTTGGCAGATTGGAGGAAGAACGAATGTATATATCAATGAACTGGATTTCTGAATTTACAGATCTTTCTGGAATTAACTTAAAGGAGTTAATCGGTAGATTTACGTTATCTACCGCGGAGGTAGAAGAAATTCATGAATATGGTAAGAATATAAAAGATGTTGTAGTAGGCAAGATTATTGAGATAAATGATCATCCTAACTCAAAGAAGTTACATTTATTAAAGGTGGATATCGGTACAGAGATAGTAGGCTGTGTATGCGGTGCTCCCAATGTATTTGTTGGAGCAATTGTTCCCTTTGCTAAGCTTGGCGGACAGGTTGGAGATCTTGAAATCAAGGAAGCAACCATCGCTGGCGAAATCAGTCATGGTATGTGCTGTTCCGAGAAGGAACTTGGCATCACCGAGGATCATTCCGGACTTATGATTTTAGATGATACTTATCCATTAGGAACCGATATTAAAACCTTTATGCAGTTAGAGGATACTGTATTTGAAGTAGATAATAAATCCTTAACCAATCGACCTGACCTATGGGGACATTATGGTATTGCTAGAGAAATCGCAGTATTAACAAAACGTCCATTAAAGCCACTGGAGGTTGTGAATGCAAGTGTTTATAAGGATTTGGCTAAAATTGATGTCAAAGTAGAAGATACCGAAAAATGCTTCCGTTATAGCTGTATTACCATCTCGAATATTAAAGAGAAGAAAGCTCCGGTCAATATGAGAATTCGTTTAAAATACTGCGGTATGAGACCGATTAACTTATTGGCGGATTTAACTAACTATCTTATGATGGAACTTGGTCAACCGATGCATGCCTTTGATAATGGAAAGGTGTCACAGATTCGTGTGAAAACCTATCCGGAAACAGTTAATTTCTTGACACTGGATGGAGTTGAGAGAAAGGTTGATGGCGAAACCTTATTAATTTGTGATGAGAAAGAACCCGTTGCCATCGCTGGTATTATGGGCGGTGAATTATCAGAAATTACAGATGAAACCAGCAGTGTACTTTTAGAATCTGCGAACTTTGATGCGGTATCCGTTCGTAAATCTGCTACACGCCTTGGACTCCGTACGGATGCAAGCTCCAGATATGAAAAAACCATTGATCCAGAGCTTACTATCCCTGCAATTGAACGCTTTATAAAGCTCCTAAAAGATATCGATCCAGGTGTAGAGGTGACCTCCTCTCTTACAGATTGCTATGTAAAGCATTACAAAACCATTAATATAGATTTTGATAAGGCTTATGTGGATAAATATACAGGTATTGATATTTCTTCTAACCAGATTGAAGAAACCCTTACTGCACTTGGCTTTGGTGTAACCCGTAAAGAAGATGAGTTCTCTCTAGTGGTTCCTACCTGGAGAGCAACTAAGGATGTTACAATTAAGGCAGATATTATTGAAGAAATAACCCGTATCTATGGATATGATAACTTTGAGATTCAGTCCACCAAGAGCTTCTTAACACCGGTTCGTCATAGTGTAGAAAGAAGCAATGAATATCGCATGAAAGAGCTGTTAGCGGAACGTTATACCATGAATGAGGTACACAGTTACCTTTGGTACGAGAGTAAGTTAAACAAGGAATTAGGTATTACGACAGAACCTAATATTCGTATAATTAATTCTATTACAGCAGAAAATGATACTATACGTGCAACTATTATCCCAAGTCTTCTAGGTTTTGTATTAAAGAATGCGGATACAACTCCAGAAATGGGAATGTTTGAAATTGGACGTGTGGCAGACGGACTGAAAGAAGATGGATTATGTGATGAACGCAAGAGACTTGGTATCGTGATAGCTAGCAAAAAGCTTAGCGAAAAAGAGTTATATTTCAAGTGTAAGGAGATTGTTGATCAGTTACTTCTTGCTGTGAAAAACATTGCACCAAACTATAAGCTGAAAGAAGAATTAGCTAAAAATAATTATGTTCACCCAGTAAACAGTGCTGCAATTTTCCTCAAGGACGAAGAGATTGGTTACTTCTCCGTGATTAATCCCAGGGTAAAGAATAAAATTGATAAGAAATTAAATGTAGCTTTTGCAGAAATTGATATTGAGAATATGGAGAAGGTGGCAGCAGAAAGCCTACGTTATTCCGAGGTTTCTAAGTATCCAGGTGTAACAATTGACTTAAGTCTTTTAATGGATAAGGCACAGAAATATGAAAAGATACAAGTTGCTGTGAATGAGCTGGATTGCGAATATCTGAAAAGTTATCACTTAATAGATATATTTGAAGATGAGAAATTGCTTCCAGGTAAGAAGAGTGTTACAGTACGTTTTGAATTTATCTCAAGGGAGAGAACACTTGAAGGTCAGGAAATTCAAAAAATGGTAGATGAC
>JAFACO010000090.1 GCA_023425485.1 Bacillota bacterium | reverse complement strand
ACTTGCAGGTTCCACTTTTGGACGGGAGTTATGTAGTAATCTATTACCCACTTCTGATTTAGATTTAATACAGAAGCTTCAAAAAGAAACAACAGATGCTCTCTCCCGTACTTATAGAAAGGGAAGTGTATCCTTTAGTGGTATCCACGACATTAGACCCTCTCTTATGAGACTTAAGGTTGGTTCTTCCCTCGGAGCTATCGAACTGCTCCGCATTAGCTCTGATTTGGATGCCACCCTTAGACTGAAAGCTTATGGCGGTTATACGGGTAAGGAAGGTGAAGATCAGCTGGAGGATTCCCTTACAGAATTTTTTGCAAATCTTGAACCTTTAACCCCTCTAAATAATGAGATTAAACGCTGTATTATTTCAGAAGAAGAAATTGCTGATGATGCCAGCCCCACGCTGAAATCCATACGTAGATCAATTCGAATTACTAATGATAAAATTCACAGCGAGATGTCCTCTATTTTAAATTCCTCAAAGACCATGCTGCAGGATAATTTAATTACCATGAGAAATGGTCGTTACTGCCTTCCAGTTCGTGCTGAGTTCAAAAGTCAATTCCAAGGTATGATTCATGATCAATCTTCCTCTGGTTCTACTCTTTTCGTGGAACCTATGGCTGTTGTTAAACTTAATAATGACTTGAGAGAACTCGCTATTAAGGAACAGGAAGAAATAGAGAAAATCTTAGCTGATTTAAGTAACTCAGCAGGTGAGTTTGTAGAGAGTCTCGACTATAACTTTAGAACTCTATCCCAACTTGATTTTATTTTTGCTAGAGCTTCCTTATCTAAGCAGATGAAGGGATCAGAACCCATCTTCAATAAGAAGGGTTACTTTAATATTAAAAAAGGTCGCCATCCCTTAATTGATCCAAAAAAGGTTGTCCCTATTGATATTATGATGGGAAAAGACTTTTCCATGCTTATCATCACTGGCCCAAATACCGGTGGTAAAACCGTTTCCTTAAAGACCGTTGGTCTGCTGACTATAATGGGTCAAGCTGGTCTGCACATTCCTGCCTTTGACAATTCAGAGCTTGCAGTGTTTGAGGAAGTATATGCAGATATCGGTGATGAGCAAAGTATTGAACAAAGCCTTAGTACCTTCTCTTCCCATATGACGAATATCGTTAGTTTTCTGGATAAAGCCGATGAAACCTCACTCGTATTATTTGACGAGCTTGGAGCGGGAACTGATCCAACGGAAGGTGCTGCTTTGGCTATGTCCATCCTGTCTTCTCTTCATAAAAGAGGAATTCGTACCATGGCAACCACGCATTACAGCGAATTAAAAATATATGCCCTTTCCACGGAAGGTGTAACCAATGCATCTTGTGAATTTAGTCTTGAAACCTTAAGACCTACCTATCGCTTGTTAATTGGTATTCCAGGTAAAAGCAATGCCTTTGCTATATCCTCTAAGCTTGGACTTCCTGATCACATCATAGCGGATGCCAAAGATCGCATCGGAAGTAAGGATAAGAGCTTTGAAGATGTTATTAGTGACCTTGAAGCAACTCGAATTACCATTGAGCGTGAGCAAAGTGAAGTTGAACGCTACAAGAAAGAAATTGAGCAATTAAAAAGCAGCTTAGCGAAAAAGAACGATACCCTGGACGCTAATCGTGAACGTCTCATGAATGAAGCAAAGGAAAAAGCTGCAGCTATCCTCAATGAAGCAAAAGAATTTGCTGACCAGAGTATTAGACGTTACAATAAATGGCTTCAGGAAGGCGGCAACATCAAAGAAATGGAGTCTGAACGCAATAATCTACGCGGACGTTTAAGTGATAGTGAAGCAGGCCTGATTAAGAAGCAAAAAGCAGTAAAAAAGGCTCCAATCAAGGAATTGCGCATTGGTGATGCTGTCCACGTAATTGGCCTGGGGCTAAATGGTACCGTGAGTACACTGCCCAATGCAAAAGGTGACCTGTTTGTCCAAATGGGAATTCTACGTTCACAGGTTAATCTTAAGGATATTGAAGTATTGGAGGAAGAACCAATCACTCCTCCTGAATATAAAAAGACTCAAAGCGGTAAAATTAAGATGTCTAAATCAGCTAACATCCATCCTGATATTAATTTAATTGGAAAGACTGTTGACGAAGCACTGATGGACCTGGATAAATATTTAGATGATGCTTACCTGGCACATCTTCCGCAAGTAACTGTTATTCACGGACGTGGAACCGGTGCATTAAAGAATGCGATACATTCCCATCTTAAGAAATTAAAGTATGTGAAATCCTATCGTGTTGGCGGCTTTGGTGAGGGTGATCATGGTGTTACAATTGTTGAATTTAAATAATCCAGATAAAGAACTTAAAAGGAGTTTATCATGATTGCTAAGCAAAAAATACTGATTGTTGATGATGATGTTAATATAGCTGAATTAATTTCCCTCTATTTAACCAAAGAATGTTTTGATACAGTTATCGTCCATAACGGAGAGGCAGCCATTAAACAATTTGCTGATTACAAGCCAAATCTAGTCCTTCTGGATTTGATGCTACCGGGTATTGATGGTTATGAAGTATGCCGTGAGATACGTAAAAATTCCTCTGTTCCCATCATTATGCTATCTGCTAAGGGTGAGATTTTTGATAAGGTACTAGGCCTTGAACTTGGAGCGGACGATTATGTTATAAAGCCTTTTGATTCTAAGGAATTGGTAGCTAGGGTCCGTGCCGTTTTAAGACGTACCTCTCATACAGAACCAAAGGAAGAGCCTGTTACTCCTACTCAAACTGGTGTCTTTGTGGAGTATCCTGATCTTATTATAAACCTTAGTAATTACTCAGTTCTTTATTATAATGAAACAATTGAGATGCCGCCAAAAGAGCTTGAATTGCTATATTTCCTTGCCTCTAATCCGAATCAGGTATTTACAAGAGAGCAATTGCTGGATCATATCTGGGGCTATGATTATTTCGGAGACACTAGAACCGTTGACGTTCATATTAAACGTCTTAGAGAAAAAATCAAAGACCATACCGATTGGAGTCTGGCTACCGTTTGGGGTATTGGTTACAAATTTGAGGTAAAGAGCACGAAGAGATAGAAGGGTTGGTGTTTTCATGAAGAAAACCATTTGGTCTAGACTTATACTATGTTTTCTAATTGCAGCTGTCATGATATTTACGCTCCTGAATACTTTTGGGAATGCACTGTTAGAAGACAAGCTAAAGGATGATAAAAAAGAGCTTCTTATGAAGGAAGCAAAGCTAATTGAGTCTGAATATCTGACCAGTTTTTACGAAGAAAGCCTTCCTCTTCCTCACCTAAAAACATTGCTTAAGTCAATCAGTACCTTCTTAGGAATTAGAGTTTGGATTGTAGATGCAAATGGTGTAATAACCTCTGATTCTACTCCAAACAGTAGAGTCGAACAGAAAAATATTGTTGATATAGATCCAACCTTTTTTGATAAAACGTTTACCGAGAATAATGATTTCTCCGGACTATTATCTGAAAAGGTGATGAGCTATACTCATCGGGTTATCTACAACTACGAGATAAAGAACTATATTGTATTACATATTCCGCAGACAAAGATAACCGAGGATGCTATCTACTATTTGGACGTTGTTAATATCTGTTTCCTTGTATTTCTACCCCTATTGTTTTTACTATTTATATATGTCTATTATATAACTGCAATACCTTTGCAGAATTTAACAAAAGCTGCTAAGGAATATAGCTCTGGACACTATAACTATGCTTTGGTGTTAAAGGGATTAAGTGAATATAAGACTCTTGGTGCTGCAATCTCCTATATGTCCGGTGAGCTTGCTAAGCTTGATGACTATCAGAAGAAATTCGTTGCAAATATCTCTCATGATTTCCGCTCTCCCCTAACCTCAATTAAAGGCTTTGCAGAGGCAATGAAGGATGGCACCATTCCTTATGAAATGCAGGATAAATATCTAAATATTATCCTATTTGAGACTGATCGATTAACTAAGCTTACCTCCAGCCTTCTTGAGCTAAACCGTTTCGAAAGCAAAGGAACAACCTTCCTGGATATTACTTCTTTTGATATTAATAATATTATTAAAAAAACAGCAGAGAGCTTTGAAGGCTCCTGCCGTGAAAAGAAAATTACTCTTAATCTCGTTTTTTCTTCCAAGACCAATTATGTGGAAGCGGATATGGGTAAGATTCAACAAGTACTATACAACCTAATTGATAATGCAATTAAATTCAGCCATGCGAACTCAAAGATTAAGGTTTCCACCGAGGAAAAGGGAGATAAACTTTTTGTATCCGTTAAGGATTATGGAATTGGTATTCCCAAAGACTCAATTAAAAAAATATGGGAGCGTTTCTATAAGACAGATGCTTCCCGTGGAAAAGATAAGCGCGGTACTGGTTTAGGTCTTTCCATAACAAAGGAAATCATACTAGCACATTCTGAGAATATTAATGTTATAAGTACCGAAGGTGTTGGATCCGAGTTCATATTCTCATTAACAAAGACCATGGATTAATATAACAAAAATCCCTGATAGTGTACCATTGACAAATGGTCTCCTAACAGGGATTTTCTATTTTATGCTTCGTCCCAGCTATGGCGATGAAGCTGACCTTCCATTTTCATTCCTTCAAAATTCTGCTGTCTTAAGCCTTCATATAGAATAATAGCTACTGAATTCGCTAGATTTAAGGATCTTATGTCTCCAACCATTGGTATTCGTATTGTATTCGCCTTATTAGTAAGTAATAGCTCCTCAGGTATTCCTGCGCTTTCTTTTCCAAACATGATAAAGCAATCGGGTTCATAGGCAACATGTGTGTAAGAATGCCGTGCCTTTGTTGTAGCCATGTATATTTTAGCATTTGGATTTTTCTGCCTAAAATCCTGATAGTCCTCATAGACGGTGACATCAAGATCCTTCCAATAATCCAATCCAGCTCTTCTAATCTCTTTTTCATCCAGTCGAAAGCCCATCGGCTTGATTAAATGCAAGCTAGTTCCCGTTGCCACACAGGTTCTTCCTATGTTCCCGGTATTAGCAGGGATTTCTGGTTCTAATAGTATAACGTTCATATCATAACCTCTCTTTAACAATCCACTCTTCTATATAATAGCAGATGATATATTTCCTATTACATAGAAAAAAGGTGATTAATCACCTTTAATTGCTATATTTATTTCAATTGTTTTTCCTTCATACTCTAAAGGTATACAGATATTCGATGCGTAGGTTGTACTAAAGGATACTGTGCCAGTTCCTACTGTCGGTGGTGTAATGTCAATAGCAATTCCCTTTGTTGAAAAGATTGTTGCTGTATTACCCATTATCATATTTCCGAGTTCACAGATAGCACTTTTTGCGAGCTCATCCATTTCTGTAATTGGCATCATAATCATTTTTGAAGCAATGTCACACGCTACTGCATTTTCAAATGCAATCATAGCCTGTCCTCGCATCTCCCCGGTAAAACCAATAAGAATCAGCAAAGTGTCAGAAAAAAATGCAGGGTTCTTAATATATGGTTTACCAATCTTAGCATCAATATAACACATCTCTTTTAAAACCTTTGACGATGCAATCAAGAATGGATTAATATGCTCTACGTTAATACTGGCCATTCTGTAACCTCCTAAACTCCTATAATTCTATCGCTATTCTAACACACATTCATAAATAATTTCAACTAATTCGTACATAAAACACTGAAAATGCGGAACTCTGTAGTATTTAGGATGTACTTTTGGCAATAATTGTTGTTTTATGGGAAATAATGATTTTCGTCCTAAGACCTTTGGCCTATTTTTTATATCTTATCACAAACCTCTCAATTCGCTCCAAAGCAATCTTAAGATTCTCAATGGAATATGCGTAAGATATTCGAAGATATCCTTCACCGCAATCCCCAAAAGCAGTACCTGGTACAATTGCCACTTTTTCTTCCATTAATAGTTTTGTACTGAATTCTTCTGAAGTCATTCCAAGACTCTTAATACACGGAAACACATAAAAGGCCCCAAAGGGTTCAAAGCATTCCAGTCCCATGTTATTTAAGGCATGTACCAAATATCTCCGGCGTTTGTCATAAGCATCACGCATCATTTCAACGTCTGCATCACCATTTTTGACTGCCTCAATACCTGCATACTGACTTGTGGTAGGTGCACACATAATTGCAAATTGATGTATCTTAATCATCTGTTCTATAATAATGGACGGACCAACTGCATAACCGAGTCTCCACCCCGTCATTGCATAGGATTTTGAAAATCCATTAATAACAATTGTCCTTTCTTTCATACCCGGGAAAGAGGCGATGGAGACATGTTGACCCTCGTAGGTAAGTTCAGAATATATTTCGTCGGATATAACAATAATATCCTTTTCAATAATAATGTCAACAATGGCTTTCAGATCCTCATAGTCCATGGTCGCACCGGTAGGATTATTAGGATAAGCAAGAATTAATACCTTTGTTTTATCTGTAATTGCCTCCAGCAATTGTTCCCTTTTTAACTTAAACTCATTTTCTCCCTTAAGCTCAATGATAACTGGTTTGCCGCCTGCCAGCACTGTACAGGGTAAATAGGATACATAACAAGGCTGTGGAATTAATACTTCATCTCCAGGCTCGACCATAGCTCTTAATGCTATATCAATAGCCTCACTTCCTCCAACGGTTATAATCGTCTCGTTGTTATAATCATATCTTAATTGAAATCTTCTATCTAAATAATTGCAAATCTCTTGCTTAAGCTCTTTTAATCCCGCATTGGAGGTATAAAAGGTTTTGCCTTTTTCCAGTGAGTAGATACCTTCTTCTCGAATATGCCAGGGCGTATCAAAATCCGGTTCACCAACACCAAGGGAAATTGCATCCTTCATCTCACTTACAATATCAAAAAACTTACGAATTCCAGAGGAGGGTAGATTGACAACAGTCTTTGCTAATGGATTTCTCAAGGGGTAATCAGCATCCTTTCATCTTGTTTCTCTTGTACAAGCGGCAGTCCATGTTCTTTGTATTTTTTTAATACAAAATGAGTTGCGGTACTAAGGATTGCTTCCATTGGGGCAAGCTTTTCTGATACAAAGTTGGCAACTTCTCTCATGGTTCTTCCCTCAATAATCACCGTCAAATCAAAGCCACCAGACATTAAATATACGGACTGTACTTCCTCAAACTTATAAATGCGCTCTGCAATACGATCAAAGCCCAGTCCTCTCTGTGGGGTTACTTTTAATTCAATGAGTGCAGTAACTCTCTCACACTGAACTTTATCCCAGTTAATTAAGGTTGGATAACCACAAATTATGGATTCTTCCTCCATTTGCTTAATTAACGAAACAATTTCTTCCTTGGTGGTACCAAGCATAATCGCAAGGTCCTCCGCTGATACTTTACTGTTCTTATCAATTGCTGTTAAGATCTTCTCCCTCATATCTAACCTCCGTTATGGTGTCTTAAACTATCACAATTTAATACTAGCGATTTTATTCATCAAATGAATCTATTCTTTTACACTGCTTAGATTACTTTATATAGTTCATCACTCTTGGGAGGCTCAAGGAATCGTCTTTCCTCTTCATTCAGAATGACACGATCCTTGCCTTCAGTTATACGTCCGATTACCGCCGCGACAATTCCTTCTGCCTTTAGATTATCTACCAAGTGATTTGCATGGTCTGTAATTATGAGCATACATCCACTGGAAATTAACATATATGGATTAAGATCATAGAATTCACATATCTCTACTGTTTCCTGTTTTAAAAGAATCTTTTTTAAATCAACCTCAAGTC
>JAFACO010000085.1 GCA_023425485.1 Bacillota bacterium | reverse complement strand
GTCTGTTGCAGGGACTGGAGCGCAAGGGGTTTATTTCACGCAGCGCAGGAAACGAGGACGGTCGGACAAAACAGGTAGACATCACTGAAAAAGGCAGGGCGGTAATCGAAGAGGTTGAAAGCTCTTTTCAGGAATTGGAGCAATTACTTGTGGAAGGAATGTCGGAGGAAGAAAAGGCAACCTATCTACGCCTGCTTAGAATTTCCTTCAGTAACTTAAAGATTGAGTAATCAGTTTATATTTGTAAGTCAAAAAAATTTACAAAATTAGATAGAATTCTAATAATTAGAATTCTAAATTTAAGGAGGATTAAAGTATGAATAAATCAAATTCAATAAAAAAACAGGTTGATCCATCTCGGTTGACACTTCGGCTGCGATTGATATTGGCAGTTGTAATTATTGCAGATATACTTGATTTGATGGATTCGACCATTACCAATATTGCAGCACCTTCTATTGTTCAAAACATTGGTGGAGGCGAGGCTCTGATTAAATGGCTTGGTGCAAGCTATGCTTTGGCGATGGGTGTGCTGCTTGTTATCGGCGGGCGTCTGGGTGATCGTTACGGTAAACGGCGAATGTTTCTAATCGGTATAACAGGTTTTACATTGGCTTCGACGCTTTGCGGTTTAGCAGTCAATCCATCTATGCTTATAATAGGTAGGCTGATACAAGGGGGCTTTGGCGCACTATTAATACCGCAAGGCATGAGTATCTTAATGGCCACTTTTTCACGTGAACAGTTTCCCCGAGCGGTTAGTGCGTTTGGTCCAGTAATGAGTCTTTCTTCCGTTATTGGTCCCATTTTGGCTGGTTTTATTATTCAAGCTAATATCGGCGGACTTGACTGGCGACCTATGTTCCTAATTAACATCGTTCTTGGTCTGGCAGGTTTTATTGCAGCGATAAAGCTATTGCCTCACGATCAGCCAAACTCTAATGAAAAGCTGGACGGCATCGGCACTGTTCTATTAGGAGTGGCTATACTTGGCTTGATTTTTGGTTTGAATGAGGGTTCAACGGATGGTTGGACGATCTTACCGATCATCAGCTTCATTACTGGTGCAGTGATGCTTGTAGCCTTTGCATTTCGCCAGAGGTATGCCATCAATCCGCTGATTAAACCTTCCCTCTTTAAAAATAAAGGATTTACGTCCGGACTACTGTTGGGCCTTGTGTTTTTCGCGGCAGTAAATGGATTGGCTTATGTCATTTCGTTGTTTTTCCAACTGGTTCTTCATCTCACACCCTATGAAGCTGCGTTAGGCCTCTGTCCAATGGCTATCGGCATCGTAATTTCCTCACTGGTCTGCCGGCCGCTTCTAACTAAGCTGGGACGTACACTTATCGTAATTGGTCTTTCGGCTACACTGATTGGTGCTCTTGGTCTCTGGCTCACCGTCTTTATCATGGGCACGGCAGATACCGCATTGTTGACAGCCCCCGCTATATTAGTTATCGGTTTGGGTATGGGCGCTTGTTTCAGCAGCATTTATGAGGTGGCTCTCGGGGATATTGAGCATAACGAGGCAGGCAGTGCAAGCGGTTCCTTAAGCGCTGTACAGCAATTAGCAGCAGCGATTGGTTCTGCCGTCGTAACGACGATTTTCTTTAACCTTCAGAGTACAGTGGGAGATGTTGGAGCTATGAAGTCTAGTATTTTGATTGTAGCGGTAATTGTTCTTATATGCCTCGGACTTGTTTGGCTCATGCCACGATCCGCGCCTTCTGAAGACTTAAGCTAACGCTTTCATATAAGACTTTAGAAAATTAAATATAACTTTGTTTAAGAGCAAACTTGCTGAAAGACAAGGACGCAAAGCTATAGGGTCTACGATGCAGATGCATTATGACAGCCTAGCTGCCACATGGAGTTGCGTACTAACCTGCCCTTTTGAGGCAGGTTTTTTGTGCGACAGACAGTCGTACCAGTCCTAACTTCGGTTAGTCCTATTTTGCGTATTAGTACAGCGATTACGATACGGAAGCAATAACGAATCACGTATCATGCCAAAAGTGTATAAGTAGTGCAACAATTAGGTAAGTTAAAAGTTGGGTATTTACCTGTGAAAATAAATTGTTAGAATTATGTAAAGACAATTGACGTGTAATTCTTTACAATTTATTATGGATATAACCCCAATAATCAGAAGAAATAATTTGGTTGAGAGAGAACATCCTCAATATGTTGGTCAATTGACTTACATCAACTTTTCGGGACTGTAATAGTAATTTTTATTTAACAGGATTAACAGGAGGTTTTGCATGAGTGAATTTTTGAAGCTGGAAGATTTCATTGAGCTTTCAGATGCAGGTTATGAAGAAGCTATCGTTCAATTATTACAAGATAACGGGATAACGATTGACGAATTTGAGTATGTGGGAAAATGTGATTCTGAATGTCCGCAATGTGATGCGGAAAGTTTTAGTGTCTGGCGAAGGAATATAGGATTCAATAGAGATGAAAAAATTCTTACATTCGATATAGAAGCAGTTGATGAAATATTAGACTTCGCTATATACTGGTGTACTAAATGTGGTAAGTGGACAGTTTATATTGAGTAACATATGGAAAGTGCTGTGCTCTGGAATTATCCGGTGGAATGGTGGCATTGGTCATGTGGGGATCGTTATTGGGCTTTTCAAAATAACGGTTTTGCTATATATTCAGCAATTGATGTGAATGAAATAATATAATTAACAATAGAAACGGAATGCTATGATTAGTCGCCACTTGGGCTATACCAGGTTCAGGCGACATCTTTGTAGTGAAAGTGCCTGTTTATACATAAGCAAATAATAGCTAAGTATAGATACGCCTTAGCAAAATTAAAGGAAGCAGTAGTTTATTAAGGGAGATTTATATGTCAAATAAAATATTAATTATTAATGGTAGTCCTCGGAAAAATGGAAATACATCGACTGCGGTTCGTTGGGTGCAGGAAGGTGCGGACTCAAAAGGTGCAACTGTTGATCTATTAAATCTAGCTTCAATGAAGAATGTCGGTAATGGTTGTATTGGTTGTAGAAGATGCCAAAATTCAGAAGAATATCGATGCTTCATTAACGATGATATTTCTGAAGCAGTTTACGCAATGACTGATTATCATGTTATTGTATTTGCAATGCCATTGTATTTTGGAACGGCGCCGGCTCAAATGAAGAGTGTTATGGATCGTATGTATAGTCAGATTAAAATCAAAAACGGACATGCTGCCAATCCTAAATTTGAAAATAAAGCTTTTGTTTTAATAGCAACGGCAGGAGCCGAGAATAGCAACGGACTGCCACTTCTGGAGGGATATATGAAGGAGTTCGCCTTGGAATTCAAAACCAGATTATATTCATTCGTAATCCCTTCCTGTAATGCTAATCGAAATGTATTAATGGAAAATACTGATGTTAGGGAACAGGCAAAGGACTTTGGAGAAAAATTAGCGAATATTTAATTCACAGTAATAGTTTTTCTGCTAATGGAAGCTATATTATACAGGATTCAAATTCGCTTAGATAGCTTGGTCAGAAACCTCAACTACTTTTTCATTGATTAGAGCTACACTTAAAAGTCCATAGTCATCGTTGACCCATTCTACATTAAAAAGCAATACAATATATCGACCTTCTTGCCTTCGATATTCAGGAGGTTGTGCTTCAAGTGTAATGCGAGTCAACTCAATATTATCTAGCAAATCATCCACCGTTTTGAATTTTGGAAAACTCTGTGTATAATCAGTGGAATCCCACTCTTTGTTTTGATATTCGAGAATGGACTGTAATATATCGGGCAGAAATTTATTCCAGTTCTCAATCAAAGCTTCATAAGCTTCACAGTGACTTTGTTCAATTCCTCCATCACCTAAAGTTTCTGATATTATTAACTCTACTTCTGTTTCCTTGCCTGAAAACATAACAACTGTTTTAGTTATATATCCTTCATAGTCATCATATTCCAGTTCTCCAAACAACGGATGAGATACTTGCATATATTCACTCCTTATGTCAATTATTGATTAATCTACATTGCCTTACATAAAAAACAAGTGATTAAGTTTATTCTAAACTTATCGTACCATAGGTTGCTGTAAATTTCTACCCGTCTATATGTAAGCATTGTACTCAAATCAAAGGGGTACTAAGATTTGACACATCTCTATTGATTGTTCCAGGAATTCAGAGATTGTAGTCCTGTTGATACATCAAGGTCATTTAGTGAACCGAGGTTAACAAATGCATTCATCTATAAATGGGAGGTTGGTAAAAGTTATTCCTATAGCTGGAGTAATAACTTATAAATATATTTAAGGCATTGAATCATCAGGGTTCAATGCCTTAGTTATCGTTTTCGGTATTCCCGAGGCGAACTTCCCGTAATTTGTTTGAATTGCTTATTAAAATTAGACAAATTATTAAAACCACAGCTATAGGAGATAGTTGATATGTCATCTGTTGTTTCCGTCAAGGCCGTGCAGGCGGCTTTGATTCTGAGATGGGTTAGAAATTCAATTGCACTGCAGCCAACAGCTTTCTTAAAGGAGTTCATAAAGTGACTGGAACTGATGGCGCATTTAGCGGCAAGCTCGTTGATCGTAATGGAATCCATATAGTAATAGGTCATATACTCCAGAGCAGGACGGATTAGGGAGGAATAACTGATATCATCCCCCTGAACGGAAGACAGATTATCGCTTTTTTCAAAATACCAGAAAAGTTGTAATAATATACTTTTTAATAAAAGATCATCATAAGGATTGTTTTTGCTTGCACAGCTTACGATTATCTCTGTCAGGGAGTGTATGACCGAATAATCGGGGTGGCTTGAATCATATCTCATATTTACACGCAGTTGTCCTGTGATAAGCGGGCGTATACAATGGGTACTGCTGCGATCATTGCTTTCAAGCCCGAGCATGCTGGCATGAAATACAAAGGCAATATAATGTAGATTCATGTTGGCAGAAGGGTAGGCGGCATGCAGCATGTTCGGAGAAATCATTATTACGTCCCCGGAGTTTACTGGAAAGTGTTCATCTCCACAGATGAAATCGCCCTGTCCCTGCAATACATAATCAATTTCAAACTCGTTATGCCAGTGCATAGGTACGTTGGGTAAAGAATCTGGTATTTGGCAATCATAGATACTGTAGGGAACCAACGAGGAACTGTGTTGGCGCTGTTCTTTATTGTCTTGAGATGCAACGATTATATCTTTCATATCTGACCCCCATGTATAGTTATCCAAATTATTACTTAATCATAGAATAGTATCATAAATACATAGTATTTTAGAAGAAATGTAAGATTCTATAGAGTATTATATCATTGTATTCCAAAAAATCAATTGATATATAGGAGGAGGTAGTATGAAGTTTTTAGATGACAAAGGGGCATTGACGTTTTACCATAATGGCGAAATGGGACGAATTGAAGCCTGGGGTAAGGATTCTGTCAGAGTGCGTACCACCATGTTTGGAAAGCTTAATGGAAATGACTGGGCATTGACAGAGAATGTTGAAAATATAGATTGCAGTGTAAAGATAGAATGGGAAGATCATTGGGTAGGAGATGGAACCATTGATCAGAGGGAAATTGCTTCAATCACAAATGGTCGTATTAAAGTAGTAGTGAATTTCGTGGGTATTATTTCGTTTTATAAAGATGACAAGCTATTTCTTCGTGAATATTTCCGTATGTATGATGGAACTATTTCGAAAGAGAGCCGTTGCTTGAAAGTGATTAACCGCGAGTGGAAGGGAATCATTGGCGGAACCGATTATTCCTTGAATGTAAAGTTTGAAAGTAATAAAGGTGAGAAAATCTTTGGTATGGGTCAATATCAGCAAAATGATATGGACTTAAAGGGCTGTGTATTGGAGCTGGCACAGCGTAATTCACAGATATCTGTTCCTTTTGCTGTATCTTCCTTAGGCTACGGTTTCCTATGGAACAACCCGGCTGTTGGTCGTGTAACCTTTGGTAAGAACTATACAGAGTGGATTGCTAAATCTACCAAGGAGATGGATTACTGGATCACTGTGGCAGATACACCGAAGCAGATTCTGACAAACTATACCGCAGTTACCGGTCGCGCTGATATGTTTCCGGAAGACCTTATGGGGCTTTGGCAATGCAAGCTGCGCTACAGAACCCAGGAGGAGGTTCTGACAGTTGCTCGTCAGTATCAGAAGGAAGGCATTAAGATTGATCAGATTGTAATTGACTTTTTCCACTGGACAGTACAGGGTGACTGGAAATTCGATACACAGTACTGGCCAGACCCTAAGGCAATGGTGGAGGAGCTTCATTCTATGGGAATTAAGGTTGTCGTATCTGTATGGCCGTCTGTGGATCGTAAGAGTGAAAACTTTGGTCCAATGATGGAAAGAGGTCTTTTGATCAAAACAGAGCGCGGTGCTGCGCAGACCTATGATTACCAAGGCGACTGTGTGGAAATCGATCCTTTCAATCCTGAAACGCGTAAGTATGTATGGGAAGTATGCAAGAAAAATTACTACGATTTTGGCATTGATGCTTTTTGGCTGGATAACTCTGAACCGGATTATGGTGTGTATGATTTTGAGAATTACAGATATTGTGATGGACCTGCATTGGCTATTAGCAATCTGTATCCGCAGCAGTACAGTCGCATATTTTACGATGAGATGAGTAAGGAAAATAAGCCTGTGGTAAATCTGCTTCGCTGCGCCTGGGCTGGCTCCCAGAAGTACGGCAATGTGGTTTGGTCCGGTGACGTCCCAAGTACCTTTGAAGCCTTCGCGGATCAGTTACAGTGCGGTCTGAACATGGGACTTGCAGGAATTCCCTGGTGGACGACAGATGTCGGCGGCTTCATGACAGATGATGTAAATGACCCTGATTTCAGAAATCTCCTAATTCGTTGGTATCAGTTTGCTGTGTATTCAGCGGTACTGCGTATGCACGGGGACAGAGGCCCTTTCAATATTCCACCGCTGGATAACAGAGACTGGGGTGGCGGCTACCTTCATACTGGCCAGCCAAATGAACTTTGGAGTTATGGAGAAGACAATTATAAGATTATGAAGAAATACTATAATATCCGGATCAGTATGCATGATTATATCAAACAGCTTTATGAAGAAGCTCATACGAATGGCTCTCCATTGATTCGTACCATGTTCTATGAATTTCCGGAAGATGAGAGATGTTGGGAGCTTCAGGATCAGTATATGTTCGGTGACAAATATCTTGTAGCGCCGATTCTTCATCTGAATGAATACAGGAGAGACGTATATCTTCCTGCCGGCGAGTGGATATTGACTTCTACCGGGGAAACGTATACCGGCGGCATAACCGTATCAGTTGATGCACCAATCGAATACTCTCCGGTATTTGAACGCAAGGCAATTAGGTTATAAATTCAATGCCATTGTTATTAGTCAGATGAAGCTTGACAGACAATAATTGAGTTCTTATACTAGATAAAAAGTCGTGAAATTCTTCAATATTAACAGAAAATAAATGAATAATAAGTTGGAATTTTTTAAATGTTATAAACTAGCAATTGCTTTTGAATTACCTTGTATCCAAGGCACCACCAGGTTCAAAGTATATCTTTTTGACAGTAACAGGCATGTGAATACATGTATTATATTAAAGATAACAATTTTATGAAAGGGAGTGAGATAACATGGAACTTTACGCAGTACACTATGCAAACGAATTTAAATACGCAGATTATCGTACAATCTATCATAATGACGAGCGAACAGAACTGGTTCCTGGGTTTGTGTTTTTGTACTATGTTGCAAAAATAGGGAAGCAGATATTTTTGTTTGATACTGGCTTTCAAAGTGAGGAAACAGCAAAGGAATATGGAACACATTTGCTTGATGTGAAAGAGGAAGTTCTTGCCTTAACAGGTGGAAGAGCAGATATTATCTTTATAACACATGAGCATTTTGATCATGTTGAAAGTCTAGATATGTACCAGGGAGCTGAGATAATAGTCGCAAAAGCTGCCTGGGAGCAAGTACAAAAAGCCTATCCAAGGATTACAAGTGAGCTAATGCTAACATCTAAAATTAAGATGGTTGATGATGCGTTGGAAGTTCAAGGATTTCACTTCAAGGTAATCGGTGGACATACGAAAGGTTCTTCTGTAATTTACTTTAAAGAAGGTGAAGAAAAGTATGTTATCTCCGGAGATGAGACATATATGCTGGATAACTTTGAGAGGCAAATTCCAAATGGAAATGTGTATAGTTTAGAGAATAATATTGAGTTTATTAAACAGGTACATAAGGAGGAAATGATTCCTTTGCCCAGTCATGATGCTGCTATCATAGAAAAGTATCCAAGAATATCCGAGCATATATTAAGGATTATATAATGAATTATTGTGACGTTGAAAATATTTGTACATAAAATTAAACTGCTAAAGAGGCAAACTCTTTAGCAGTTTTACGTATAGCGGTTTTAGTGTTATTGCAAGGTTAATCATATGTTATTTTTAGTTTCTCAAATATTAATCAAGGTGCAATGCAGGTAGTAGATTACATATCAGTAAGGAACATCATTTCTTAATAACTGGAATCCATATCTCACTTTTATAATCAGACGCACTCAAATCACCGTTTGAATACCATTCGATTTCTGGAGCTTCTGCATGTTCATAACCGGAGGTAGGAAACCATTCGGAAAATATTCGTCCCCAGATATCAGCCATTGCTGTAGGCATGGGGCCAGTTATTTCAAAGATTGCCCAGGTATGAGCTAGTATTTCAAGCTTACTCATCGTTTTGGGACATTCTTTTTCTGTTATAGCAGCTATGTAATAATCAGTTGTATTGTCTTCATACATTCCGCTGTATAC
>JAFACO010000019.1 GCA_023425485.1 Bacillota bacterium | reverse complement strand
TATTACAATGAACGCAGTAATGATGAAGATGTGGTAGCATTAATGAATTTAACCAATGATAAGAGCCAGGAAGCAATGGATAAGGATGAAGATCTGAAGAATTTCTGGAATAGTGTAGCTGAAATGGCGAATAGCAAGCAAAGTCAAGAGGAATCAAAAAAAGACTAATTGGAATAATTTAAATTGAACTCCTTATACTAATTAAAAAGTATAAGGAGTATTTTTATGATTGGAAACGTGGATTTAGATCTATTAGAGAAAACATACCAGAATGCTTCCATTGGAATTACAGCTCTTAAAGCTGTAATGGACAAAGTGGAAAATCGAGAAATGAATAAGGAACTACACCAGCAACTGAGGGACTATCGCGAGATAGCCAATAAATCCAAAGAACAGCTTATAGCAAATGGAACCAAAGTAAAAGAGCAATCCTTTTATACAAAAAGTATTATGAAGGGAAATGTAAAATTAAACATACTAATGAGACCAACGGACAGTAGCATTGCACAAATGGTAATTCAGGGCAGTACTATGGGTGTAACTCAGATGACAAAACTAATTCATGCAAAGAAAAATGCGGATGGAGTAAGCACAGATATTGCTAAAGATTTTGTTAAAAAAGAAGAGAATAATATTGAAACTATGAAAAAGTACCTTTAAGCCAGATATAGGTAGATAATGTACGGGTATTATAAAGCCGTGATAAGTGTACTCATAAAAGATACGTTTTCTTATTCTGCTGTAACGAGTTTAATATCGCTACAGCAGTTTTTATCTGTTATAAGCCTAGGAAAAACAAGTGGACTCCCATTATAAAATCAAGTATAATGAATAATTGAAACATATGGCAAAAGGTCATATTGGTATGGAAAGGCAAGGTAACCTATGGCAAAGAGAACGAAAAGATTAACCTCTCAAGGGGAAGAAAAAGAGGAAATCAGAATTAATAAATTTCTAAGTGAAGCAGGGGTATGCTCAAGAAGAGAAGCAGATCGCTACCTTACAGAGGGGAAAATTAAAATAGATGGAATTGTAGCACAAATGGGTTCAAAAGTAACAAAAAATAGTGTTGTAACTTTCTGTGACAAACCTGTAAAGAGGGAAGAAAAACTGGTGTTAATAGCATTTAACAAACCAGAGGGAATTGTTTGTACCACGGACCCTAAAGAACCTAATAATATAGTTGATTTCATTAAATATGGAATGAGAATTTACCCAATTGGTCGTTTGGACAAAGACTCGGAAGGTTTAATTTTATTAACCAATGATGGTAATATTGTAAATAAGATATTACGTGCAGAAAATAATCACGAAAAAGAGTATATAGTTAGGGTTAATAAAGAGATAACGGCTGATTTTATAAAGAAAATGTCACAGGGAGTGCCAATACTCGATAAAGTAACGAATCCCTGTAAGGTGACTCAAATCGATCGTTTTACCTTTAATATTGTATTGACCCAAGGTTTAAACAGGCAAATTAGACGAATGTGTGAGCACTTGGAATATCGTGTAGTTGCATTACAAAGGATTCGAATTATGAACATTCAACTTGGTAGATTAAAGCCGGGAGATTATCGTAATGTAACAGAAAAAGAAATTGAAGAACTTAATCGTTCCTTCTATAAATAGACACCAGATGTCTACCTTCTATATTAAACTTCATATATCAAAGTGAGAAAGGGTTATTTATATGGATATTAAGCAGGAAATAGAGTCACTACGAGAACAGATAAAATACCACAATGACCGCTATTACAATCAGGATGATCCGGAAATCTCAGATTATGAGTATGATCAATTGTCAATTAAACTGCGTAAGTTGGAACAAGAAAATCCACAGTATGCAGAGGAGGATTCACCAACACAGAAAGTTGGTGGGGTAGCCAAAAGAGAAGCAGGCGTACTTATTAAACACAGAGTACCAATGTTAAGTCTACAGGATGTATTTGATAAAGAAGAAGTTATTTCATTTGTAGATAAAGTGAAAAGAGAGCGCCCTGAGACTAGATTTGTTGTTGAGAAAAAGATAGATGGACTTTCAGTTGCTCTTCGTTATATAGAGGGTGAACTATCTGTTGCAATTACCAGAGGTGATGGAATAAGTCAGGGGGAAGACGTTACCGAAAACGTTAAAATGATAAAGGATGTTGTACTTAAACTAAAAAATCCAGTTCCTTATCTTGAAATTCGTGGTGAAGTCTATATGAAGAATGCAGACTTTGAAGCAGTGAATGAAAAGCTTGAGGCAGCTGGTAAAAAACTTTTTGCAAACCCCAGAAACTGTTCGGCTGGAACACTACGTCAACTAGATCCTCAAGTGGTGAAAGAAAGAAAGCTTTCTTTGTTTGTATTTAATGTTCAAGAGGTACAAGGGATAAACTTCACTACTCACTCGGAGAGTTTGGAATGGTTAAGGAAACAAGGTATCAAAGTCATTGAAGATTACAAACTATGTAACACTTCAGACGAGGTGTGGGAGGCGATTACTGAAATAGGGGAATCCAGAGGTAAGCTCCCATTTGATATAGACGGTGCTGTTGCCAAGGTAGATAATTTAAATGACCGTGAGTTTTTCGGTGCTACTTCAAAAGTACCTAGATGGGCAATTGCCTATAAATATCCTCCAGAACAAAAGGAAACAGTTGTTAAGGATATTCGACTTTCAGTAGGAAGAACCGGACGAATTACACCGACAGCCATCTTTGAGCCAATTAGATTATGCGGAACTAATGTGGAACGTGCGACCCTTCACAATCAAGACCGTATTAATGAGTTAGATATACGTATTGGTGATACAGTTGTAGTTCGAAAAGCAGGCGAAATAATTCCTGAAATCTTGTCTGTTGTTAAAGAGAAAAGACCTTCCGGCACAGAACCCTATATTATCACTACAATTTGCCCGAGTTGTCAGGAACCGACGTCTAGGGACGAAAACTCAGCTGACACCAGATGTACCAATATTAATTGTCCGGCACAATTGGAACAGCATATTATGAATTTTGTTGGTCGAGGTGCAATGGATATTAAGGGATTTGGTGAGGCGTATGTTATCTCCTTAATAAGAGAGGGTTATTTAAAGGATATATCGGATATTTATTATCTGCATAATTATCGGGATGAATTAATAGATAAAGGCCTTATTGGAAAAGAAAAAAACACGGATAAACTATTAAAAGCAATTGAAGATAGTAAGAATAATGATATTGATCGATTAATTACCGGTTTGGGAATTAAGAACATTGGAAAACAAGCTGGAGCAGAACTAAAAAAGCAATTTAAGTCCATTACACAACTTGCAGCAGCAACCTATGAAGAGCTGGTAGCAATCAAAGATGTTGGAACCATCAGTGCTTCCGCTATTGTAGAGTTCTTTTTAAGCGATGCAAATAAAGCTGTATTAGATCGTTTGGAGAAAGCAGGAATGAACTTCTATTCCCAGCAGCAAGAAACACAGGACCAGCGACTAGTGGATAAAACCTTTGTTATAACGGGAACCTTACCCAATATGGGAAGATCAGAAATGGAAGAACTAATAAAGAGCTATGGAGGCAAGGTATCCGGCAGTGTCTCTAAGAAAACAAACTATTTAATTGCAGGAGAAAATGCTGGCAGCAAATTAACAAAAGCACAAGAGTTAGGGGTACAGATACTAACGGAAGAAGACCTTTTGGAGATGTTACAATAACTGCATTTGCTTCCTGTAAGTAGATTGCTTGTAAACATTATTGCAATTGGGAAATAACGGTTTACACATGCATTGCTGGTTGATTTCTTCCATAAACCATGCTAAGATGGAATAATACTGAAAAATTATAGAAAATGGTGATTGATTATGCCGATAAAAATACAGAGTGACCTTCCGGCAAAGAAAATATTAGAAGATGAGAATATCTTCATTATGGATGAAACCAGAGCGAGGCATCAGGATATCCGACCTTTGCAAATCGCTATTTTAAATCTTATGCCTGTAAAAGAGGATACTGAGGTTCAGTTGCTTCGAAGCTTGTCTAATACTCCGCTTCAAGTGGATGTAACCTTTCTTACAACTGGGACCTATGTAGGGTCTCATACCCCGACCAGTCATTTGGATCAGTTTTATCAGACCTATGAAGATGTGAAAGACCGAAGATTCGACGGATTAATCATTACCGGTGCCCCAGTTGAGTTAATGGAATTTGAAGAGGTTACCTATTGGGATGAATTAGTTAAAATTATGGAATGGTCAAAACATAATGTAACTTCAACTCTTCACATATGTTGGGGAGGACAAGCGGGACTATACTATCATTTTGGAATTCAAAAGACAACTTTAGATAATAAAATGTTTGGAATCTTTGAACATAAGGTACTTGAGCGGCGTGTACCATTTGTCAGAGGCTTTGACGACGTGTTTTATGCGCCGCATTCCAGGCATACAACAGTTTCCAGAGAAGACATCCTTAATTGCCAGGATCTTGTAATTTTAGCTGAATCTGAAGAAGCTGGAGTATTTATTGTGATGGCGAAAAATGCTTCCCAGATTTTTGTAATGGGTCATCCGGAATATGATAGAATTTCTCTTGATAAGGAATATAAAAGGGATGTTGCAAAGGGATTGGAAATTGCTTTACCACAGAATTACTACCCTGAAAATCAGCCTGGGCAAAGACCTAATCTCGTTTGGAGAGCACATGCGAATGCAATGTATACGAACTGGCTCAATTACTATGTATATCAGGAGACTCCGTATATTTTGTAGTTATCCTAGTAGAAGGGGATTGGTGTCCTTTCATTGAATACAAGGAAAAGGCAGTAATTAAATGTCGATATGATTAGACCTCTTGTATGTTCATAATGCAAATTTGCATGTTATAAGATAGGGGATAAGATGATGAAACTGATCAGCGATTTACAGAGGGATCCCACACTATTGCTGACACTTGTGATATTTCTCATAAGTATTTGTATAATTGTATTCGTTATTATATTACTTTACAGACTTGAAAGCGAAAAACGAGTGACCAGGGCGATGTTAGAGTTAAAGAAAATAACGAACAGCATTCGTGCGGGTTTAGTTCATTTTATATTTGAAGAAGAAGGAAGAATTCTTTATGCGAGCAAGGGTTTTTATGATATTCTTGGATATGATAAAACCATTGTTAAGAGTGAAAATAAGACGACTATTTTTGATTTTATTGCCTCTGATCATAATGAATTTGTAAAGAATGTTGAGCTGCAGTTGAAGCAGGATACCATTAAATGTGAAGTTCAGATGCTGACAAAAGAAGGTAACAGGCTTAACATGCTAATGAACGGTAATAGTACAATGGGTAAGGATGGAAGGCATACCTTATCCGTAGTCTTTGTTGATATAAGTGAGCAAAAAGAGATGCAAAATCTCATTCTGCTCGAAGGCGAACGTTATCGGGTAGCAACTGAATTGTCAAAGGATATTCTTTTTGAATACCATATAAATTTGGATCAAATGGTTTATACTGAAAAATATAGGGACATGTTCGGTGTTTCTCCAGTTATTCAGAATTATCTTACTAGCTGTGAAAACCGTAGAGATATGGTGCATCCTGATGATTGGGGTATTTATTTAGAGTTATGCCAGGAATTACCCACAGGTTCAAGCTTAATCGAATCACAGTTTCGTATTAAAAACATCCTGGGCGAATATATATGGTGCCAGATCATGGGTAAAACAATCTATGACGATTTTAAGAAACCAATCAGAGTCATTGGGAAAATAGTTAATGTGGATTCCCAAAAACGTGAACTGGAAGCACTGGAGTACCGTGCAACCAGAGACCCTCTGACTGGTGTCTATAATAAAGAGGTTACAATTAAGAAGATTGATAAATTTATTTCGGGCAACCCTGGCGGCATACATATGCTGATGTTTGTAGATTTTGATGACTTTAAAAGCATAAATGATACCTATGGACATCTACGCGGAGATAGAGTTCTCATCTATGTGATTAGTCAAATCAAAGAGGTTTTCTCGGATGGTGAGATTATTGGTCGTATTGGTGGAGATGAGTTTATAGTTTTCGCAGGTAATGTAAGTAACATCGATGAAGTTATAAAGAAAGCTGAAATTCTAAAAAAAGAACTTAATACAACTTATAGGTTTGATGATTATGCAATAGATATATCAGGTAGCATTGGAATTGCATTATTTCCGGAGACTGGTAATAACTGCGAACAGTTAATGGATCATGCAGATAAAGCACTGTATCAAGCCAAGGAACAAGGGAAAAGAGATTATAAGTTATATAGCTCTGTATCTATCTGATGTCCTTTTTTGAAATAGCTCCGGTAATCAATAATAAAATAACGCTAATGACGCATAGCAACATGCAAAAGGTGAGTAAGTATATCACCCCGCTGATGTGCGTCATTTTTTGTATGTAATCATAGCAGGCTTTCACCATAAAGGAGGATGCGGCTACTATAATTGCAGGTTTGATAAGTGAATTAATACTATCTAGGTCAAAGCGTACCAGTCGGACCACAGCTACCATATCTAGGCCAGTAACAATTAATTGACCAATAAGTAGGGCGATAAGATAACCAGTAATTCCGTGTGATGGAATCAGGAACACAATCAGTCCAATTTTACATAGAGTTGCAACGACGGAATTAATAAAGGGAACATGAGCCTTACCTAATCCGTTAATTATGCTGGTAAGTGTAGTTGCTAAATACAGGAAGGGACATAACCATGCCAGGATGACTAGATAAGCTCCTGCAGATTTATTGTTAAAAACTGTATAACCCAAATCTTGACCGAAAACAATGAATAAACCAGTACTTATTATACCAATGATTAAACTGTACTTAATTGAGATTGCAGTTGTTCGGCCAATTAGCTTATCGTTATTAATAGCTTGAGCTTCTGAGATAGTAGGTAACAACAGAACGGACAGAGCATTGGTAATTGCAGTTGGAAACATGATAAAAGGGATGGACATTCCATTTAAAACACCGAATATAACCAGTGATTCTTGAGGTGATAACCCATAACGCCGAAGCATGGTTGGTATCATGATGGCCTCTATGCTATGTAAAATGCTTAGTAAAAGTCTGTTTGCTGAGAGTGGTACACTTTGGCTTAACATATTACGAATAATGGTTCTTCGTCTATTTGGCTTTGCATTCGCATCAGGGCCAAGTGGGATTAATTCAGAAGGGGACTTAGTTAAAAACATGGAGAAAATATTATAAGCGCAGGAGACTACTTCACCGATAACTAAGCCGATAACAGCATACTCGCAGGTAACCCTCATGTCTCCATTTCCAGCGTACAGAGCCATTACGTAAACAGCAAATACCCTTACTACCTGTTCCAACAATTGTGTGAAAGCAGGAACACCTGCACTTTTTAGACCATAATAATACCCGTTAATACAAGCGGTAATGCCACAGAACGGGAAAACAATGGACATAATTCGTAACGAGTCGGCGCTTCTTATTTCAAGCAGGAAACGGTAGGCAATAAAGTCAGCATTTATATATACAAGAAATGAAAGAAAGGCAGCTAAGGACACTGAGAGAATAAGTCCTACTCTAAGTATCTTTGTTACATTTTTGGGATTACGTTTTCCTATTTCTGCAGCAACTAAGCTGGAGATAGATGTTTGTATCCCCATAGCATAAACCGTATAACATATTCCATACACAGGGAAGATTAATTGATAAATGCCAAGTAGCTCGGCATCCATAGTATTTGATAAAAATATTCTATAAAAAAACCCGATAAATCTGGTGACAAAACCTGCAAATGTTAAAATTAAGGTTCCTTTAACAATGTTATTTCTTCTCATCTTTCTTGCTTGTTGTGCACTAATTACCATTTGTTCCATACAATTAATCCTTGTTTATTCTACTCTATGTATATATATTGTCTATTTTAAAAACTTATGTTAGGGAATAAGGATTGTTATTCCTAAATCAATGAAAGGATGGGAATAGCAAAAATAGCAGAATTAAGAAGAAATTCTATTGACACAATATAGACAAAGTGCTATATTTAAATCCAAGTATTTTGATAGGAAATAAAATAGTAGGAATTAAAATAGCAAGCTTTAAGAAATAATATTATGATAAGGTAAAGCCTTAATAAGGCGGAATGGAGGTTATTATGAAGCTATCTACCAAAGGTAGATACGGATTAAGCGCGATACTTGACCTTGCAGTCCATGAAGAAGAGGAAGCAGTAGCTTTAAGCCAGATAGCAGATCGTCAGGATATATCAATTAATTATCTAGAGCAATTAATTGCTAAGTTGAAAAAAGCTGGTATTGTCCATAGTATTAGAGGCGCTCAAGGTGGATATAAGCTTGCCATGCCGCCAGAGAATATATCAGTTGGTGATATTTTAAGGGCACTGGAAGGTGATTTAAGTCCAGTAGATTGTTGTGTAATTAACAATGAGGAAAGTAACTGCAGTGGCTCGGATTCTTGTGTAACAAAATATGTTTGGAAGCGTATTAGTGATAGTATAAATGGTGCTGTTGATGGTATTATGCTGTCGGATCTTGTTGCGGAAAGCAAGAAAGTTCAGCCTTCCAAAATAGAAGGAGACCCGAAAGCAAAGCAGACCTGCGGAATGTAAGAGATAGATAATATTAAGCAAAGATAAGTCATAATTATAATTATAAATTAGGAGATGGCAACATGGAGAAGAAGATATATCTTGACAATGCAGCAACTACAAAAACAAGGCCTGAGGTAGTTGAAACGATGCTCCCTTACTTTACAGAGTTGTATGGTAATCCATCAAGTGTATATGAATTTGCAGCACAGAATAAAAAAGCAGTGGATGATGCGAGAGCAAAAATTGCCAATGTAATTGGTGCTGATACTTCAGAAATATATTTTACAGCTGGTGGTACTGAATCAGATAACTGGGCAATTAAAGCGGTAGTTGAAGCCTATGCAGCTAAGGGAAATCATATCATAACCACAAAATTTGAGCATCATGCGATTTTACACACTTGTGAATACATGGAGAAGCATGGTATTGATGTTACCTATGTGGATGTAGATGAGTATGGTATTGTTAAGTTAGATCAGTTGGAACAGGCGATTCGCCCGACAACAATATTGATATCTGTCATGTTTGCAAATAATGAAATTGGTACAATCCAGCCAATTAAAGAGATTGGTGAAATAGCAAAGAAGCATGATGTGTTGTTCCATACGGATGCAGTACAAGCTTTTGGGCAGGTGCCAATTGATGTAAATGAAATGAATATTAGCATGCTAAGTGCAAGTGCTCATAAATTAAATGGTCCAAAAGGCATTGGTCTTCTCTATATAAGAAAGGGTGTAAAAATCCGCTCCTATGTTCATGGCGGTGCACAGGAGAGACAGCGAAGAGCTGGAACAGAGAATGTACCTGGTATTGTTGGTTTTGGTAAAGCAGCTGAAATTGCTTTAGCAACCATGGAAGAAAGAGCAAACAAAGAGAAAAAGCTTAGAGATTTATTAATTGCCAGAGTTCTTGATGAAATCCCTTATGTGCGTGTAAATGGTGACAAAACAAGAAGACTTCCCAATAATATTAATTTTAGCTTCCAGTTCATTGAAGGTGAATCCTTATTGATCATGCTTGATATGAACAATATTTGTGCGTCTAGTGGCTCTGCGTGTACCTCGGGCTCTTTAGATCCTTCCCACGTACTTCTGGCGATAGGTTTGCCCCATGAAATCGCGCATGGTTCCTTGCGTCTAACTTTAAGTGATGAAAACACAGAGGAAGAAATTAATTATACAGTTGATAGAATTAAAGAAATTGTTACGAAACTTCGTAACATGTCTCCGCTTTATGAGGATTTTGTTAAGAAGAGATAGGATTACTGCGCTAAAATACTGATTGTTGATATACAGAAATATTGGAGGAAGAATTATGTATACAGAAAAAGTTATGGATCATTTTACAAACCCTAGAAATGTAGGGGAAATCGAGAACGCAAGCGGCGTTGGTACCGTTGGCAATGCAAAATGCGGTGATATCATGAGAATTTATCTTGATATAGATGAAGTTGGCATTATAAATGATGTTAAATTTAAAACCTTTGGCTGTGGAGCAGCGGTAGCAACCAGTAGTATGGCGACTGAGCTTGTAAAAGGAAAGACTGTTGAAGAAGCTTTAATGGTAACAAATAAAGCGGTTATGGAAGCGCTGGATGGCCTTCCGCCAGTTAAGGTACATTGTTCTTTACTCGCAGAGGAAGCAATCCATGCTGCTCTCTGGGACTATGCTGAAAGAAAAGGGATTAAAATAGAAGGCTTGCAAAAGCCAAAGTCCGATATACATGAGGAAGAGGAGACAATAGAGTATTAATATTATTGCTTTGAAGTCCGCTTACCTTTGACGAATATAGTATGGATAGAACATACTCATATTTTCGAGATTACTTGATGTTGCTGTGATACTATTTATTGAAGCAATTATTCACAAAGAGAGTTTCGTAAGTAAAGAACTTTCTTAAATTTAACAACTTAGATTATAATGGAGAAATGCATGGAAAAAGTAGTAGTGGGTATGTCTGGTGGAGTAGATTCTTCTGTAGCGGCATATCTGTTAAAAGAACAGGGATATGATGTTATCGGCATTACCATGCAAATATGGCAGGACGAGGATGTCTGTTCCATGGAAGAAAAGGGTGGATGTTGCGGGCTTAGTGCGGTTGAAGACGCAAGAAGAGTGGCATCAGCTCTAGACATTCCCTATTATGTAATGAATTTTAAAAATGAATTTAAAGAAAATGTTATAGATTATTTTGTAGCGGAATACCTGCAGGCAAGAACACCAAATCCTTGTATCGCTTGTAACCGCTATGTGAAATGGGAATCTTTACTTAAGAGGTCCTTAGATATTGGTGCAGATTATATTGCTACTGGTCATTATTCCAGTATAGCAAAATTACCGAATGGAAGATTTGCTATTAAAAAATCGGTAACTCAGGCAAAGGATCAAACCTATGCTTTATATAATTTGACCCAGCATCAGCTTTCACATACCATAATGCCAGTGGGTGAATACACCAAGGATAAGATTAGAGAGATAGCACTTTCCCTTAACCTTCCCATAGCAAATAAACCGGATAGTCAAGAAATCTGTTTTATTCCGGATCAGGATTATGCAGGATTTATTACCGATTACTTAAAAGAAAAGAATCAGTTACTGAATTCTTCCCTGCAGATGAGTGGTCTAGTACCCGGTAATTATTTGAATACTGCAGGAGAAATCATTGGTAAGCATCGTGGATTAGTTCACTATACAGTTGGGCAGAGAAAAGGACTTGGCATTGCAATGGGACAACCTATGTTTGTTGTGGAATTAAAGCCAGAGACAAATGAGGTGGTACTTGGAAATGCAAATGAAGTATTTTCCGATAGGTTATATGCAAATAACCTGAATTTCATGGCAATTGAAGATTTGGACGGCGAAATGGAAGTAGAAGCTAAAATCAGATACAGCCATAAAGGTGCAAAGTGCAGGATTAAGAAGACCTCACAAGATGAACTGGTTTGTATTTTTGAAGAACCACAACGTGCGATTACCCCAGGACAAGCAGTTGTCTTCTATCAGGGGGACTATGTGCTTGGTGGTGGAACCATAATGAAATAGGAAGCTCATTATATAAGTAACAGAAAGAACGGATAATCATTTCCCCCACACACAGATTGACCGACCTCTTGCTTATTATGTATGCCAGTATCAAACATAAATGTTTGCTCCTTGTCATACATAGTAAGCAAGCCGTCTGTCAAACAGTGCATTTGGTGAAACGATTATCCGTTCTTTCTTGTTGTCCAGATCATTAATATTTACATTTTGTAGCAAAAATCCTTGATTGCTTAATTCACCAGTCAATTCCATAGATGCTCCTAACTTACAGTATTAATAACACTTGAGATAAAGATGTGATATTTTTATAGCTTCTCAAACACGGGCTTTCCCTGTTCGAAGGTCGCATAGTATTTAAAGCCACAACTTTTTAGTAGGTCAGGGACTACATGAAAGTCGTAAGCAAGGTGTTCTGGTTTATGGCCATCGGAGCCAACCGTGATTAACTCACCACCCAGTTCCTTGTAACGGCGAAGTAATTCTGGCTTGGGATGTGCATAACCCAGGCCATATTTTAGGCCTGCTGTGTTGATTTCAATTCCTTTCCCATAGGAGATAATGGTTTTTAAGGCTTCATCTAGTACATCAGCATAGTCAGGATAGGAATAATCTATCTTCTGCTCTTTTTGACCAGGAACATAGCGAATAATATAGTCCAAGTGACCATAGACGTGGAAACCTTGGAAAGCCCTGCAATTATCAATAATGGATTGAAAATAATCATTAATTCCCTGGGATACTGTGCGTTCTTCCCAGTAGGCGGGAAAGTAGGGATCTAAACAATTAACCACATGAGAGGAACCTATAACAAAGTCGAAGTTATAGTTATTTATTATATGATTCAATTTGTCTCCAAGGTGTGGTTGTAAGCCTAATTCAACGCCAGTTAGGATCTGGAGTCTATTCTTGTAACGGTTTTTTAATTCTTCCAGTTTGTTGAAATAAGCATCTGGATCAAATACAAAGCGAAGTTCACTCACCTTTGGATAATCGTAATCCATATGATCAGTAAAACAAAGCTTCTTAAGCCCCAATTCTATTGCACGTTCAATCATTTGTTCCATTGGAGTAACTGAATCACTGGAGAAATCAGAATGAACGTGGTAATCTGCGATTATCATTTATATCTCCTTTCACATGCAAAGTATTGACCATAAAAAGCATATTAAATATGTAACATTGTGCATAGGCTGTAGCCCCCTTCTCAAGGGAGTTACAGCAATTTCTGTTAACAATTACATTAGAATAGTTAACGTATAATTTATATATTATTGAACTAGAGTGATACCTGTAATATCGGTAGAAGATATCATGGAGTAATTCGTATAATAAACCACAAAGCCAGGTTTACCTTTGTTAGGTTTCTTCACATTCTTTTTTAGGGTATAATCAATTTCCACCTTAGCAGCTTCTCTGGAACTGGAATAATAAGCAGCCAATCTGCCCGCTTCCTCAAAGGTACGATCAGGAAGTTCCTCTCCCTTTGACTTTACAATAACATGGGAACCAGCACTATTTTTGATGTGGAACCACCAGTCTCCACCGTCTGCGAATTGAAAGGTAAGTTCATCATTCTGATAATTATTTTTTCCCACATACATATGATATCCGTCAGAGGAAATGAAGTGCAAAGGCTTGCTCTTTTGACTGGATTTTTTAGGGTTCACTTTCTTCTCAAGTTTTTTATTACCACTCGTAAATTTACGTCGAACATATCCAAACTCGGTGAGCTCCTGCTTTATGGAAGCTAAGTCCTCTTCAAGTGAAGCAATTTCTAAGGCGGTTCTTATGGATTCCAAATGTTTTAATTCGTCCTCGGTCTCTTGCACCTGATTGGTGAGAGCATCAAAGGTACGCTTGAGCTTATTATATTTTTCAAAATAATGCTTCGCATTATCCATTGCCGAAAGAGTTGGATCGAGCGGAATACTGATTTCTTCGTCAGTATAATAATTTACGGTATTTAGTACCTTTGCACCCGGTTCAAGACCATAACCATAGGCAGTCAATAATTCTCCGTATACCTTGAACTTATCTCTTTTGTCTGTATCCTGTAATTGTTTTCTTTGTAAATCATACTTTTTACTGGTTCGATCAATTAAATTTGAGACAACTTTACGGAGGTCAAAGGATTTCTGCTTCATACGAGATGAGGCATTTTTAGAGGCGTAATAGTCTTCTAAAAGTGCAGAGATTGACTCATAGGAACGTACCTCATAGTTAGTATAGCAAGTGAGAGCAACGCTGGAGAATTCTATCGCACTGTTTCCATCAGTTACAATGTTAGGGGTAAAATTTCCGGATTTAATTTCATCGATAAAGCGTTCAAAATTACGAAATAAATGTAAACCGGCTTCCGTTGAGAGGGCTTCAGTAGAATCTTCTGCGTCAATGGAGGCACGATAGCATAACTCATTTGCAAGTAGGGGACTAATACCTGTAAGATTAGTGTAAAGAGCCTTACCAACTGCTTGGGGTTTTGATAAGATGACACTACAAAATTCTTCGTAAGTCAATTCCAGAGGGTTAAGTTTTTCCTGTGTGGCAGGAATAAAATAATCTCTTCCGGGTAATACCTCCCTTACAGAACTTACAAATTGATTAATTCTTTTGATACTGTCTACGATTTTCATACTTTCGTCACAGAAGATGATATTGCTGTGTTTTCCCATTAATTCAATAATAAGGTATTTGACACAGACGTCACCCATTTCATCCAGGTGTTCCATTTTAAACTGTATAATTCGTTCCAGCCCAGGTTGCGTAATATCTAATATTTTGGCACTGTTTAAATGTTTTCTTAAAAGCATACAAAAATTAGGTGCAGTCAAAGGACTTGGTTTTGTATTTTCTGTTAGATAAATTAAAGGCAATCCTGCCCCGGCAGAAAGTAACAGCTTATATTGTTCTCTTGCTTGTCCTTTAATTGTTAATATCAATTCATCCTTTTCGGGTTGTGCTATTTTATTTATTCTACCGCCAAGTAGGGTATCACGTAATTCTTTTACTACATTGGCAATTACGATTCCATCAAATGCCATATAATCTCCTTTAAAAAACTATCCGTATTTTTCAGTTAGTATTTTCTTATAATATGCAAATTCTCTGAAAGAATTATAGCATAGAAGCATTAAAATGAATACCCTTACATTCTGAAGAACCAAATGATAGAATTTGTATTTTGGTTATAATATTATTTGCTTGCGTTGATTTGGGGAAGAAATTTATAAATATAGAATTCTGACAATAAAATTATTGCCTTGAAACAATGATTTCGGTATAATTATACATGC
>JAFACO010000537.1 GCA_023425485.1 Bacillota bacterium | reverse complement strand
ATTTTGATGCCATCACGGTCAAGCATAATTTAGCAAAGATTGATTACAAAAAGTGTACTCACTGTATGGCTTGTGTTAAAAAGTGCCCTTCTAAGGTTATTACTATCATAAACGAGGAATAAGCCATGAAAATTAGCCTAATGTTATGGATTCTGATGAAATAATATAGGAATTTATGGTATACTGTGTAAGCAAGAAAACTTTGGATACCGATTGGTGTTTTGTTGGGAATAGTATTCTTTAGAATTCTTGTAATAAAACTTGAAAGAAGATAGAACATATGAAATATAAATCTTACGTGGAAGGTAGCCCGAAGGTATCAGTAATAGGCTTTGGTGCTTGGCAGCTTGGCAATGATATTGATTGGCATGAGATGACAGAAACAGATGCAGTGCTTCTGGTTCACAAAGCAATAGAGGAAGGAATTAACTTCTTTGACACAGCACCGAACTATGGCAATGGAAAAAGCGAGTTCATTCTTGGTAAAGCTTTGAAAGAAGTAAATAGAGGTACCGTGGTTATTAATACAAAGTTTGGTCATCATTTCGACGGACATACGGATTATAGCCATGGCGTCATAAGAGAAACGATTGAAGGGAGTCTCAAGCGTCTAGGTACGGATTATATTGATTCTGTATTATTGCATAATCCACCTTCAAAGCTACTGAAAGCGGACGGTAATGAACATTATGAGGTGCTGGAGCAGTTGAAAAAGGAAGGAAAGATATTAGCATACGGAGCATCCTTGGATACCAGGGAGGATATGGACACCTTTTTAAATCATACCAATGGGCAGGTAATTGAAGCCTTCTTTAATATATTACATCAGGATACCCGCTATAGCTTTGAACAGGCAATGAAGAAAGGGGTTAAGATTATCGCTAAGATTCCCTTGGATTCAGGTTGGCTTTCCGGTAAGTATCACAAGGATTCCACTTTCACAGGGATTCGTGCTAGATGGAGCAGGGAAGATATTGTAACCAGAGCCGAATTGGTAGATCAACTGAAGGCATTGCCTGTCGAAGGTCAATCACTATCCCAATTTGCATTACAATATTGCTTGGCTTATGAGGCGGTAAGTACGGTGATACCGGGAGTTGCCGTTATAGAGCAACTACGAGCTAATATCGGTGCATTAGATTATCCTATGGATATTCCTACGGTAAAATGGCTGGAAGCTTTTTATGAACAGCAGGTAGCAGAGAAACATCTTGTTTGGTAGGAAATATTATAATAAAACTAAATACGTCAACTTAACTTTAACCCTCGATATGTGTTTATGAAACATATCGAGGGTATTTTTGTATAGAGCTTACGAATAAATGATAAAATTTCCATTTGGAGGATTATATGCTATAATTAAACTTACGGGAAAGAGTTATTAAATTTTGTGGTTGCAAAACTTCAACAAACTCATCGTACACCGATTATTTTGACAGTTGCAGCTTGCAACGACAAAGCCATTAAAATGTATAAAAAGTTTGGATTTGTTACAGTTAGAGAGGAAATGGAAGAATGGAAAATAGAAGTCTAACAACTCTTTTGCTTGTTTTTTTGTTGTTAATGTGTGCAGCTTGTGCAAATAAACAAGATGTTATTAATACGTCAGTCGACGATATTCCTACAGAACTGGGCACACAAAATAAATTATCAATACCGGACACCATTCAACTAAATTTCACAGCACAGGATTTTTCTAATATACCCTTTAGTTTATTGGACGATAGTCAGATTGAAAATATTGTTGACACAACAAAAATTGATGAAATAGTTACATACGGTGAATATATCCCCAAAGAGTTCAATGATGAAAATCCCGAAGGATATAACTTTTCCTATATTGAAGTTTCAGGAATACAATATGTTTTGTCACGTTCTCTGGGCGAGAATAGGTATGAGTTATCGAAAACAACACTGGATGATACTGAGGTCTATGTAATAAATGAGCTGCAGGGAGCGAATTATATTGTAACGATATTCTTTGTGATAAAAGAAAAGATACCCTATATTATAACGGAGATCGATGGATTCGCTCAAATTAGAGATATAGATGAAAACGACAAAAAGGAAGTCATCTCCACAATAGGCACAGTACCAGAAACTTCAATCTATTCTTTTAATTTTGATATGCAAACATTTAGTAATGTTAATATTAACGAGCCATCAGGTGCCAAGTATTCAACGTATGACGACACAACGAATACGTTTAGTTTAGCCTTTGAACCTGATCAAAGTCCTATAGCTTATACCTATGAAACGAATGAGCTGTTACGAGTTGAATAATTGGGTCATCGTAGGTTTAATCGATTTAAGTTATAGTTAATAGCGTGTAATAGTATAAAACAACTTGTATTAAACATTAGGGAGGGAGTAAACTATGGGGGCAAAAGCGAAACGAAATCAAAATCGTTATATGTATGGACTTGGTACGATCGGCAGGGATATGCTTTATACAGTTGTAAGTATGTACCTTCTATTTTTTTTAACTGATATTTTGGACTTGCCAAATTCTACGATGTGGTGGATGACAGGAGCAATGACCATACTTCGTATCTTTGATGCAGTAAATGATCCAATTATGGGTTTTTTAGTAGATAACACTCGTTCAAGATTTGGTAAATTTAAACCCTGGATTGTGATTGGAGGGATTCTTGGAGGTATTCTTACGACTCTATTGTTCCAGGATTTTGGACTAAGGGGAGCAGGCTATGTAACCATGTTTATTATAGTCTATCTACTTTGGGACTTAACCTATGGAGCCAACGATATCGCTTATTGGTCAATGCTGCCTTCCTTGACTCTTGACCAAAAGGAACGTGAGAAAACCGGTTCTTTTGCTAGAATATGCGCAAATATCGGATTATTTACCACTGTAGTTGTTATATTGCCTGTTACCAATATCCTAGGCGGAGATAAAAGAGCTTGGCAGATAACAGTAATCGCAATTGTATTGATTACTTGGGCATTTCTTATGTTCACAATATTTGGAGTGAAAGAGGATAAAAATATCAAGGTTAAGCAAGAGTCCACTTCCTTAAAGGAAATGATCCGAATTTTATTTCAGAATGATCAGTTGTTATTTACAGCTATATCAATGGCGTTATTTATGATTGGTTATTGCACTACCACCGCTTTTGGGGTTTATTTCTTTAAATATGCTTTTAAAAATGAAAGCATGTACTCGGTGTTTGCTGCAATTCTCGGAGTCTCGCAGCTGGCAGCCTTATCTGTATTTCCGCTATTCTCAAAGAAATATAGCCGTAAAACGTTATATGCCTTTGCAACTATATTTGTTGTAGTAGGGTATGTAATATTCTTTGTATCCCCAATGAATATGCTGTTTATCGGTACAGCAGGCATCTTGCTTTTTACAGGTCAGGCCTTCATACAGCTATTAATGCTGATGTTTTTAACAGATACGGTAGAGTACGGACAGTGGAAGCTGGGTAGTCGTAACGAAAGTATCACCTTCTCAGTACAGCCGTTTATTAATAAAATTGGTGGAGCCATTGCAAACGGTATTGTTGGTGCGACCTTGATAATCTCTGGTATTAATGCTGCAGCAACTCCTGAGGAGGTTACTGATTCCGGACTGATGATTATGAAGTTGGCGATGTTAATCTTACCGCTGATCTTTATTGTGGTTGGTTACATAATATATTCTAAGAAGTTCAAGATTGATAAGCAGATGTATGATAATATAATATCGGAATTGGCTGCCCGTGGTGAAATAAATAGAGAACAGGAGTGATGTTCTATGCTAACAAATAATAGTCGAATCAAAGAAGTGTATGCAAATCCAATTGGACGGGACATTATTGACCGAGTGCTCTTACAAATGAATATAAGCAATAAGGCAGTTACCAATCCTATTATAGGTAATCTAAAGCTAAAGGTTTTACCAAAACTACCGAAAATCCAGTTGGATGAAGGTTTTGTAGATACATTACTTACACTTTTAAACACAGAACAGGAAGCAGCAAAGGACAAGGATAAGGAGATTCGAAAAGCTTGGTGGAAGGAGGCAGTATTTTATCAAATCTATCCTAGAAGCTTTAAAGATAGCAATGGGGATGGCATTGGTGATCTGCAGGGTATCATAAGCAAATTGGATTACATAAAAGATTTGGGGATCGATGCTATTTGGCTATCACCGATTTATGATTCGCCTAATGATGATAATGGGTATGACATAAGAGATTATCATAAAGTTATGGCAGAGTTTGGAACCATGGAGGATTTTGACCAGCTATTAACTGAAGTTCATAAACGTGGCATGAGACTTATTATGGATCTTGTGGTGAACCATACCTCGGATGAACATATCTGGTATCAGAAGGCGGTTCAGGAACCGGATTCCAAGTATGGAGATTATTATATTTTTAAGGATAAGTCAAATAACTGGACCTCGTTTTTTAGCGGAAGCGCCTGGAACTATGTTGAAGAACGCAAACAATATGCACTGCATTTATTCTCAAAGAAGCAGATGGATTTAAATTGGGAAAACGATACCCTGCGTCAGGAGATTCATACCATGGTAAAATGGTGGCTGGAAAAGGGTGTAGATGGATTTCGTTTGGATGTAATTAACTATATTTCTAAACGCAGTGGTATGCCAGATGGTAATGAAAGTATCGGTAAGCTTATGGGATATCATGGGGTGGAACATTATTTCTATGGACCTCGTCTCCACGAATATCTGCGGGAGATGAAAGAGAAGGTATTTATCCCGTACAATGCTTTTTCGGTAGGGGAAACTCCCGGAACAGGAATGGAAATGAGTAAGCTATTGACAGCTGATTATCGAAATGAGCTGGATATGGTATTCTCCTTTGACCATCTGGAAACACCGGGACATACACGTTTTGATGATTATCAATATGACCTTAATTATCTAAAAAGATATATGATTAACTGGATGGAGAATTACACCAACCATTGTCAGCCATCCCTGTTTTATGAAAACCATGATAATCCACGCATGATTTCTAAAATAAATCCAGACCCACAGTATCGGATTGTCCTTGGTAAGCTTTTAGCGGTGATACAGCTCACACTGCGAGGCACACCATTTATTTACCAGGGGCAGGAGCTGGGAATGATTAATCAAAACTTTAAATCCCTCGCGGAGCTTCGTGATGTGGAGTCGTTGAATCTTTAT
>JAFACO010000532.1 GCA_023425485.1 Bacillota bacterium | reverse complement strand
GTTATACAATCATGATGAGACTCAGATAAAAGATTTTATTAAAAAATTATACCAGAATGTATTAGTACTTGACTCTGGTGCCAGAGGAGCAACAATTACCTTTGTTGAGAACGGTCAGGGAGATGTTCTTCTTGCCTGGGAGAATGAAGCATATCTTTCCCTGAAGGAGCATCCCGATGAATATGAAATTGTTACGCCAAGCCTTAGCATTCTTGCAGAGCCACCAGTAGCCATTGTTGATGAAGTCGTAGACGAACGCGAAACCAGAGAGGTGGCAACAGCATATTTAGAATATTTATATTCCGACATTGGACAGAGAATTGCAGGGGAGAATTACTATCGTCCCAGCAATACCGAGATTGCAAAGGAATTCGCTGATACCTTTAACTTGGATCTTGAGCTGGTAACTATTAATGATGAATTGTTTGGGGGTTGGGAGAAAGCCCAGGAGACACATTTTAATGACGGCGGAGTATTTGATGAAATCTATGTACAGTAGGTTTAAATGTTAAAAATGGTTAGTGTCAAAAGCCTTTATAACTGAAAATGATGGATATATATGCAGGCTTATTCATCACAATAGACTAGATTGGCTTTTGACACTTTTAATCAATAAAAAGATGTAAATCGGAGGCATTGACCGTAATGAGAAAAGTAAGAAGAAAACAGGTGATACCAGGATTTGGATTGTCTTTGGGTATTACGATTACTATATTGAGTATGATTGTATTAATCCCAATAGCATCTCTTGCCTTCAATGCCTCTTCCATGGGACTGGCAAAGTTTATTAAGATTGTAACGAATCAAAGAGTAATCGCAGGATATATGGTAAGCTTCAGTTCCTCCTTCATTGCGGCTATCATTAATGCTGTTTTTGGAGTTATCATTGCCTGGGTATTGGTAAGATATCACTTTCCAGGTAAAAGGATCGTGGATGGACTCATTGAACTACCCTTCGCTCTTCCCACTGCGGTTGCAGGCATTGCTCTGACAGCGTTGTATGCGGATAATGGAATGCTGGGGAGTATGGTTGGCCTTTGGGGGATTAAAGTCTCTTATACTAAAATTGGTATTATCATTGCTATGATATTTATAGGGATTCCTTTTGTCGTAAGAACGATACAGCCAGTATTGGAGGATTTGGATCCACAGTACGAGGAGGCAGCCGGTATGCTTGGAGCCAGCAGAGCAAAGATTTTTTTTCGAGTGATTTTCCCGGAGATTCGTCCTGCATTACTGACGGGCTTTGGCTTGGCCTTTGCCAGAGCGGTAGGAGAATATGGCAGTGTGGTATTTATCGCAGGAAATACGCCCTTTAAGACAGAGATTGCACCACTCCTTATTATGACGAAGCTGGAACAATATGATTATGAAGGTGCGAATGCCATTGCGTTGGTTATGCTGATCGTATCCTTTCTCATCCTTTTCATAATTAATTCTATACAGGTCTATACCAATAAGTTTACAAAGGATTAGGGGAGGGCGAATGAGACATAAACAAAATAATACCTTAAAACCGATTCCGGTAGTATTAATCTTAATCAGTGTATTATTTCTATTTATTATGCTGGTTATGCCTTTGGTGGTGGTTATTAAAGAGGCATTAGCAAAGGGTTACATAGCCTATAAAGAAGCAGTTTTGGATCAATATACCCTAAAAGCGTTTTATCTGACCTTGGAAGCAACCTTGGCAGCCGTTCTTATTAATACGCTATTTGGGATATTTGCTGCATGGACGATTACAAAATATCATTTTAGAAGAAAGAAGCTGTTGACCACACTAATTGATATACCGTTTGCAATATCTCCTGTAATTGCAGGCTTAATCTTTATCTTAACCTTTGGACGAATTGGCTGGGCGAACGGAATATTAGAGGCATTGGATATTAAAATAGTTTTTGCGGTGCCAGGAATCATCCTGGGAACTATATTTGTAACCCTTCCTTTCATTGCCAGAGAAATCATTCCTGTATTGAATGCTCAGGGAAGTGATCAGGAAGAGGCTGCGGCGCTGATGGGTGCCAGAGGCTTTCACATCTTTTGGAAGGTAACCTTTCCGCAGATAAAATGGGCGTTGCTCTATGGTATCGTACTGTGTGCTGCCAGAGCTATGGGTGAATTCGGTGCGGTATCCGTTCTGTCAGGACACTTAAGAGGCAAGACCAATACCTTACCACTGCATGTGGAGATATTGTATAGTGAGTTTAAATTTAATGCTGCATTTGCGGTATCCTCGATTCTGGTAATTCTCGCCATTATCATCCTGATTGTCCGCAATATCTTAGAGTACAAAGTGAAGAAGGCTGGTGATAAATAATGTATGTAGAATTAAAAAATCTTCACAAAACCTTTGGAAAATTTAAAGCCTCGGATGATGTGAGTTTGGGAATAGAAAAAGGGAAACTGATTGCTTTGTTAGGACCCAGCGGCAGCGGTAAAACAACGATTCTGCGCATGCTGGCAGGTTTGGAGCAGCCGGATTCTGGTGATATATATATTGATGGGGTTCGAGTGAATGATTTGCCCGGCAGTAAGAGAGGCATCGGTTTTGTGTTTCAAAATTATGCGCTGTTTCGCTATATGAATGTATATGATAATATTGCTTTTGGACTAGAGGTGCAAAAGAAGGGTAAGAAGGAAATAAAAGAAAGAGTTCATGAGCTGCTGAAATTAATCGGTCTGGAGGGGATGGACCATAGGTATCCACACCAGCTGTCTGGCGGGCAGAAGCAAAGAGTTGCCTTTGCCAGAGCGCTTGCACCGAATCCACAGTTATTATTACTGGATGAACCCTTTGCTGCTATCGATGCCAAGGTCAGGCAGGAGCTAAGAAGTTGGCTTAGGGAGATGATACATCAGGTGGGAATTACCAGCATTTTTGTAACCCATGATCAGGATGAAGCCATTGAGGTGGCAGATGAGATCATCATTACAAATCATGGAAGAGTTGAACAAATTGGTACACCGATTGCTATCTACCAGAAGCCTGCTACTCTTTTTGTTGCCCAATTCGTGGGTCAGTCAACCTTACTAACGGATTTTAGCTGGCTAAAAGGCTTTGAAAATCGGGAACAGGATGCCAAAGCCGTAATTCGACCGGAGTTCATCCGTATCAGTAAGAGGGAGGAACGGCAGCAGTATCTAAGCTCTGCTGAGGAGGGTGTGGTTGAAGAGGTGGCATTCCGCGGCAGTTACCTGGAAGTGAAGGTTAAAATAAAAGATTTAATTTTGACTTCAACCCGTACTCTTGAGGAGGAGGCGGTAATTGTAGGTGAGACTGTGAATGTATTAATCTACCGCTTATTTATCTATGGAAATGATAAAACTTATGTACAGGAAAATTCATCAATTATTGATAAGAATCCTGTTTACTTATAATTGGTTATAGATAATTGGTTACGTGATGGAGTATGC
>JAFACO010000527.1 GCA_023425485.1 Bacillota bacterium | reverse complement strand
CATTGCCTGCTCGGATATGTTTTGCCCGTATCCCTTCTAGCGCCACGAATTAGAAGATTTTTAACATCCGTCCCATCCATGTGACTAACATTCCCTCTAATCTTACCCCATTCCAATAACATTGCTGCAATTCCAGAGGTATGTGCTGCTGATACACTGGTTCCTGACATTGTTACATAACTATTTCCGGGTGCCGGTCCAACCAAGTTCACTCCTGGTGCAGCTATATCCGGTGCAATGCTTCCCAGCCTAGTATATCCCCTACTGCAATTTAAGTAAAGGCTGTCATTTGAATTATCATACGCTGTTACAACGATAGGAATTGCTACATTTCCTGGTGAGGTAAGGGTCATATTAGGGGATGATTGAATAAAGTATGTTTCTTTACCAACAAAACCATTAATGGGAAGCCATATATTATAACGCAAATCCAGAGTTTTATTTATTTTATGAATTTTAATTTGCCAGATGCCTTCTGTGGGTTGTTTAAGTTTAACGATAACTAGTTGTGCCCCTGACCTAGATCCAACTAATTGAAAATAAATGCTGACAACTGTTTTTTCAAATATAAAACCTGTCTCTCTTCTCTCATTTAATCTCGGTACAACCGCAGGTATCACCTCTCCTCCTGGTGACATCATTTCAATGGAAAATGTATTAGGATTGTCTGCCCATATTTCCAAATAGATACCTGGTTCACTGGGTCCTACGTTCAATTCAACTGTCTCATTGTCTACTCCTATTCCTAAGTTACCTTCATAATGGTGTCTGCTAATTCCCTCATTGCCAGCCGCAACTGCCACTGAAATACCCTCTTTTTGCACTATAGAAGCTAAATATCGACTTAAGGCCCCCACCTCATCATGAGCTCCTTGCGAGGTTCCAAGTCCGATACATATGGATAAGGGACGATCTAATTTCTCTGCAACATCTACTAAATATTTTACTCCCAGCATAACATCATTTTCCTGATAGCAAATAGCATCCTGCGATAACATATAAAATTCTCTTTGTCTATTTTTAGCAGGCTTTAGCTTAACTACAACAAACTCCGCATCAGGCACAACACCGGAGAATTCGTTCTCCCTATCTTCCTTACCTGCTGCAACACCTGCCAGAAAGGTTCCGTGCCCAATATCATCTGCGCTTGGTACAATTGACTTAGGATCAGTATTTTGAAGAGCTAAATTAATCTGTTCGCTGGTATATTCCGTACCAAAAAGAAGACCCTCCGGCGGTGCATCACTTTGTACAGACTGATCCCAAATAGAAACGATTCTAGTCGTTCCATCCTCATTTAGAAAAGCTTTATGGGTATAATCGATCCCTGTGTCAACAATTCCTATTAAAGTTCCCTGGCCTCTTAAATCCATGTCCGACACATTATTAAGCCTTATAACACCAGAATCCTCTATACTACTCACATCCAGTAATCCGAGCAATCGTGCAAATACCTTATATCCATACGCATCCAATGGCCTCTCAGGCACCAACTCCTGCGGAACATAAACCGATGCGAAGGTCGGATCTATTCGAATATAACAAATTTCACTTTTAGCCAGTTCTTCCATAGGATCTAGCTCATAGTCCGCGATAAAATCAGCATAATTTTCACTAATAATATTATCTCCACAGTTATTATTCATGATTTCGTCTCCTATAAAGACATAATTAAAACAATATATGTTTCTGCTGATTTATAAATTCTATGATTTGAACTACACTTTATTTTTCCGTAAATTAAGGAGGCTGTTGTAAACAGCCTCCTTTTACATTTCATTATATTATGTAATTAACAAAATCTTTTTCCTCAAGTTCATAATCCACCGAAGATTGCAACATTACAATTCATTGTATTCTGATAAACGTCCGTCCACGATATGATATATAACATCCGCTTTCTTCATTACAAAGATATCATGAGTAACTACAATCACACATTTTCCTTCCTCATGGGCAAGCTTTGTAAGAAGGTCAATAATCATTGCACTGTTTTCACTATCCAGGCTTCCGGTAGGTTCATCTGCCAGAATTAACTTTCTGTTCATCGCCAGTGCTCTGGCAATCGCCACACGCTGCTGTTCCCCTCCACTCATCTTCTGCGGGAAACGGTCGTGTAACTTTTCGGGCAGTGAAACCAGCCCCGCCAATTGCTTTGCATCCTCCATTGCCTGTTTCTTACTCACATGACACAACTCCATTGGATACATGATATTCTCGAGAGCAGTAAGCAAAGGAAAAAGTCCAAAATCCTGATAAACCACTGCTGCACATTGTCTTCTGTATTTATCAAGGTCCATCTCCTTCGTCGACGAACCCTCGTAAGAAACCTGTCCAGACCTTGGAATATCAAGTCCTGCCATCAAAGATAATAAGGTACTTTTTCCACTGCCAGACTTACCGATAACAGCATAAAACTTTCCTTGCTCGAAACTTACGTCAACATTATTTAAGACATTCTTTTTCTCCGTATTATTGTTGTAGCTGTAGCTAACATCCTTTAATTCTAATAATGCCATTTCTACCCTCCATCAATCCTATAACAGTGTAATTATTTACTTTGTAATGTTAACTAAGTAATTATTTCTCGGCGTCATTACGCCATAACCATTGTTTCTCTGGCTTAAGTAAACAAGCTAAATTATTCTGCTGCCTTAAGTATCGACTGCACTGAACAACGATTAATCTGACTGATAGAAATGACCGCACCTACCAACCAGAATGCGACAAAGACTCCTGTTAATATGAATCCAAAAGTGTTATATCTCATAAATACTAAAAGTGATATAAGTGTACCAATAACAGCTCCCACTATAACAAGTAGTGTCTGTTCTAAGAAAACATTAAGAAAAGTACCACCTTTAGACGTTCCCTGCCCTCTCATTATCGCCATTTCCCTTTTTCTAAGTTGTATCAGTATAAATGGAATGAGTGCAGCTATCAACACTACTAATAAATACAATGCAGGAAAGATACGTTCCATATATAGTACACGTTGGTTCATTGCCGTCTTTGTGGTTAGATATTCTTTATCCTCTATTACAATAAAACTTCTAATCTCTCTAATCTTATTGATTTGTGAATAGCCTTTGCTAAATAGATAGTCTTTTAATTCTGGCAGTACTACACCACTAGTTAATCTAAAGTGAAAGCTATCAAAAGAATAATATTGTAAGATATCCTCTTTGTCTCCGCCCTTTAAAAAAATACTTGGTGGCAGATATGTCCCTAATTGACAATAGATATTATCTAATTTACCCGCCTTTACATAACTCCCAATAACACGCATAGTATTTGGATATGAATTACCATACTCATCAAATACCGATATCATAATAATATCACCCAGTTGAACATTTTTTTCCTCCAAAAATGCTGTAGAAACAATACAACTTGGAGACTCCGTTACATCTTTTCCAAATACAGAAAGGTCATATCCATCATAGAACTCAACCTGTATCGCTGCGCTATAATAGAATTCTGGAACTGTGGTCAAATTATTAGTGAAGACGATTCGTGGCCCATGGAATAGCTTATTAAAAAATGTTTCTTGTTCAAATTCGTTAGCAGGTTCATCAAATTCCGGAACATCTATTGGTTTCCCTGCAGAATCTAGTCTCCCTGAATAGATATAGTTAAATGCTTGTGTTACATTCACCTCGGAAAGATAGCCAGAGGCAACGATATCCTTAATAGTATTCCCTTCAACCCTAAGACCATTGGTTTGCTTTCCGTCAATATCTGTAAGATAGCCTTTAATATCCGGGCTATTATTCAGTTCTTCTAGTTTTTGATCATATAAGTTTCTTGTGTAGGTAAGCTGGAATAGCAGGATAACACCACAAGCAGTTACAAGGATAGGAATGAGGGTCCGAATTTGTCCACGTCTTATGGATAACCACATATATTTCCAGGGTCCGCCACGTAATGAGGAGGAAGCAACACCACCACGCACCCGGAGTTTTCTTCCTGTGTGGCTACGTGATTTAATACTTAAGACCGTAAATAAAAGGCAAGAGCAAGTTGCCAATATAAATACGATGCATCCTGCTATTAATAACGTTTCCGTTCTTATTTGGGGAATAAACTCAACTGTTTTAACCGTTGATAATCCACTATTGCTATAGTTAAGGTCGGTTACTGTATACTGTGAGACGATATTTTGTACTATTTCCATACACTGATCGATAACACCATTACTAATCAGTATGCCAGTAACAACTGCTGCCAAGGAGAGGGAGCCTGAGCCTGTAAGAAAGTAGACGAAAATATTACGCTTTCCTGTTCCAAGTCTATGCATATTCGTAACAGTATCTCTTTGCCTGTAGATAAACAAGAACCCATAAAGTAATAATACTGCCACACAGACCAAAGCACATACCCCAGTAATGAGCATTGCTACTAAAAACACATCTTTTAAAGACTTTGTGGTGCTTGCATATCCCTGATCATAAACTGTCATACGAATACGATCCTGTAACAGCGGTGTTACTTCTTCAATAAACTTACTGGCTTTACTATTATAAAGTTCGACTTGTGCTAACGTATATGTAAAATGATTATCCGATAAATTAAATGCTTCTGACTTCGGAATAAATATATCCTGTCTGTATTCTTTCTGTAGATTTGTTAACCCAACGATAGTGAAACTATCTTTATAAGCAAACCCTTTTTTAGACCAATAGCTTTCTTTCTTTGCACTGCCCTCTTCAATTGCCAGGGAAAGGTTTATTTGATCTCCTATCTTTACCTTTAAAACATCTGCTAATTCTTCCGACATTAAGCATACTTTTGCTCCAGATAGATAATCCTCTTCCGTAAAATTTCTACCCTCCATAAGATATAGGGAACCCTGTTGGAATGGGAGTAAAGCTGCTATATTATTTGTTGCATGAACTGTAACACTGTTGTTGATAATCGAATAGGTATTGGCTATATCTCGAAAATAGCTGTCTTCTGCTATCTGATATTTACTGCTATCGGAACTAATTTCTGCAATCATATCTTCCATTGATACATTAAATCCTGCTGCCGTTGCAGTAGCATTAAGAAAAGGAGATAGTTTTATGTATGCATAGGAGGAGCTGCCTAGATAATACTCTCCATGCAGCACATAGTATTTACCGATCTCTAATTCCATGCCCGAATTAATATATACCATCTTTCCTTCCATATCCTTGAAGGAGTAAAGAGTTTCTGTAACCTCTGCCTTGTAAACAGCTTCATTTTCATTATAAGAGGTGACATGTACAGCAAGAACAGCATTCTGCCTATAAAGAGGATCAAAATTTAATCTCTTGGTCCCCTCAATATATCCCAAAGCCAATGCACTAG
>JAFACO010000501.1 GCA_023425485.1 Bacillota bacterium | reverse complement strand
GGTGTATTCTATGCAACGCCGGACGGCAGCATAGCAGCGAATAAAATCGAGTATACTTTGGTAGAAAGAGAGAATGGTCAACACATCATATTTGAAGTACCCTCGTTAATTATCTGGGATTTGATATGGATTGAAATAAAATAGGGAAGGTGAAGCCGGATGTTATTTTCTTACAATACGGATTTATTACCCAGAGTAAGAATGATTGGGAAAATTAATTATATGAAACCATGGATTCATTTTGCTAGAACGGCAAATGAGTTTATTCTCTATATCATTCGTGACGGGGATATTTATCTGGAGGAGAATAAGATCCGGTATCATTTAAAGAAAGGGGACTTTTTTCTTCTGGAGCCGGGATTATATCACCAAGGGTATAAAATGGCTCCCTGCAGTTATTATTATGTGCATTTTAAACATGCTGATTTAACTGCAATAGAAAAAGAGAAAGAACAACAAGCTATCACAGATGTTTTAGAAAAGAGAAGAACCTCTCTTCTTAGCTATAATCTTGATGAAGCAGATCCAACAGATCCATATACCATCTTTCAAAAACATGAAAACATCCTTGATTATCAGGATAATAAGGGGATTCTTAATCTGGCAGTTAGTATCTATAATCGGCGTGAGGAGCACTATAAAAGGCAGGCCTCTGTGGAGTTGCACAGGTATTTACTTAATGTTGCTCACGGATTTGTAATTGGACAAAACGCAGCGATTACTGGAAAGACGGTTAAAAAGTCAGAGATAAAGGTAGATGAAATACTGAATTATTTAAATAGCAGCTATATGAATAAAATATCAAGTATTATGATTGAGGATCGTTTTGAGGTTAACTTTGATTATATTAATCGGATTTTTTTGGAACGCACTGGGAATACCATATTTCACTATTTAAATTCAATCCGTATCAGTCATGCAAAAGAATTGATTTGCACTACAAATTTAAAATTTAGTGAGATTGCCTATTTGACTGGAATAGAAGATAACTATTATTTTACCAGAATATTTAAAAAGTTTTGTGGTATGACGCCAACACAGTATTATAAACTTTCTAAAAGTGAAGTGAGGAATGATGAATGGTTGTAAAACGTAAGAGTGAGTTTCAAGAAGGCATAGCGACAGACAAATGGTGGAAGAAAGCAGTCATATATCAGATTTATCCAAAGAGTTTTCAAGATAGTAATGCGGATGGCATTGGAGATATCAAGGGAATCATCTCCGGACTTGATTATTTGCAGGAGCTGGGTATCAATGCTATCTGGTTATCACCGGTGTATCGATCACCGCAGGATGATAATGGTTATGATATTTCCGATTACCAGGACATAGATCCGATGTTTGGTACCTTAGAGGATATGGAAAGCCTTATTTTTGAGGCTAAAAAAAGAGAGATTAGCATTATTATGGATTTGGTCTTAAATCATACCTCGGATGAGCATTCCTGGTTTATAGAAGCAAAAAAGAGCAAGGATAATCCCTATCATGACTATTATGTATGGAGTGATGGAGTAGAAGAAGAACTGCCCAATGATATGCTTGCATGCTTTGGAGGATCTGCGTGGGAATGGGTGCCCGAGTTAAAACAGTATTATTTTCATCAGTTTTCCGTTAAACAACCAGACCTTAACTGGGATAATCCAAAGGTACGCCGTGAAATCTATGATATGATACTTTGGTGGATGGCAAAAGGCGTAGAGGGATTTCGTCTGGATGTAATTGATCAGATAGCCAAGGAGCCGACAAAGAAAATTACGATTAATGGACCTAAACTACATGATTATATTAGAGAATTATCAAAGGAGACCTTTTCTAAGGGAGATTTAATCACAGTAGGAGAAGCCTGGGGTGCTAATCCAGAGTTAGCTAAATTATATAGTAACCCTGATGGCAGTGAGTTCTCTATGGTATTTCAGTTTGAGCATATTGGACTGGATCAGCAGGAAGGTAAAGCTAAATGGGATTTGGCTCCTTTGGATTTCATAAAACTAAAGAATATTTTAGCTAAGTGGCAGAAAGAGATGTACAACGTAGGCTGGAACAGCTTGTTCTGGAATAACCACGATTTGCCAAGAATTGTGTCACGTTGGGGCAATGATAAAGAGTATCATCAGGAATCTGCCAAAATGTTAGCGACAATACTTCATGGTATGCAGGGAACCCCATATATTTATCAAGGGGAAGAGCTGGGTATGACTAACGTACAGTATCAGATAGTGGAGTATCGTGATATTGAAATACTAAATCTATACGAGGAACGACTTGCAGCAGGTTATACACCGGAGGAAATCATGACGTCCATCTACGCCAAGGGACGTGATAACGCAAGAACTCCAATGCAATGGGATGATAGCGAACAAGCCGGATTTAGTGAGGTAACACCTTGGATTAAAGTGAATCCCAATTATACTGCAATCAATGCGAAAGCTCAAATAGAAGAGGACAACTCTATTTTTCAATACTATAAAAGTTTAATTCAGTTAAGAAAAACTCATGAGGTTTTCAGCAAAGGTGATTTTGAATTATTACTGGAAGAACATCCTGATTTATTTGTTTATACAAGGTCCTTTGAGAATACAGTATTATTAGTAGTTGCTAATTTTCACTCTTTGCAGGTACCCTTCTCTATTCCTAATAAAATAAAAGGTAAGAAAGAGTGCCTTATCAGTAATTATACCTTACAGGAGGAAGGTTGCCTTCAACCATATGAAGCAGCTATGTATTTATTTCGCTAGGATAGGATTAAAGAATAAACATTGGGGTATTTCAAAGGATTTACAGGGCTAATTCAGAGGATTTTTATTGACATTGTTTGGAATTCGAGGTAGAATCAAAAAGAAGTTGGAAAATTATATTAATAATTTTTTCTACAGATTAAAAGGAATTGATAAGGTCGATTCGAAAGGAGTTGTTAGTTAAATGGCAAGATTAAATAATGAGGTAACATTAATCTAACTGAATAACAGCAAGGACACAATGTATACAAGTACAGTACTGATAAGTACATGATTACTATAAGTATATGATTTCTATATGTACTAGATTTCTATATGTCATGATGTGAATATGTACTTGATATAAATATGTATATGTGTGACTACCTTGCACCTTCTTCGAGCAACCTGAATCGTGATAATGAATAATTATAGCACGCCTTGGTGGCGTGCTTTTTATATGCTCATTTTCACGTGATAAAAATGTGTTTATTTACGCGTAAGTAAGTGAAGTATTAACCAAGTGAGGCTAGGTTATATATGAGCTTACCCGTGTTAACCGCAGGTGATTCGTTGTCTGCGGTATTTTTATATACTAGGAAATTCCTCGGAATTTCCTAGTATATAAAAAGCTCTTTGGGCTAAGGATGCGCAGCTGCGCGCGCGGAACAAAAGGTGTGCTTTAAAAATGTTTGAACGCGAGAGTGTGCATAGCACACTTTTGTTCTACCCCAAATTAGGTATTGATATAGGAAAATAATGATCAGTTGAACTATAGGTACTGGAATTGAAGTGTGGTATATGCAAAATGCGAAGAAGGTAAACGACAAGCCTATATGGCTATAAGATATGTAAAATATGAAACAGAAAACAGTATGGAAGGAAATAAGGAATGATTATTAAAGATTATGGATGGAATGAATTCTTTGAAAAGGAATGGAATAAGTACTCAATGGAAGAAGGCTTGCTGGTAGGCAGGATTATCGCTGATTTTGGACAGAAAATACGTGTGATTACTGAGAATGGTGAGCTTGAGGTAAGCAGGTCGTTATCTAAGTTTGGTGATAGTATACTATTGGCAGTAGGAGACTGGGTGGTTTTACAATATGCCCAGGAGACTAATGCATATTATATCCGTACAGTACTGACAAGAAAAACTAAGTTTTCACGAACAGCAGCGGGAATTGAATTAAAGGAGCAAATTGTGGCCTCCAATGTAGATATAGTATTCTTAATCCAGTCACTCAATAAGGATTTTAACATGAGGAGGTTGGAGCGCTATATGATTACTGCATGGGAAAGTGGTGCTATGCCAGTCGTCGTTTTAACAAAGGCGGATTGTTGCGACAATGTGGAGGAGAAAATATCGACGGTATATAGTACAGTTCCAGGTGTGGACGTATATGCAGTTAGTTGTCTTACTGGGGAAGGAATCCCAGAAATTCAGAAATATCTTTCTCCCGGTAAAACCATAGCACTGCTTGGTTCCTCAGGCGTGGGGAAATCTACTCTGTTGAACTATTTAGCGGGCAGGGAGCTCCTAAAGACAGGAGAAATTCGTGAGTATGATGATAAGGGAAAGCATACAACAACTCATAGGGAACTGTTTCTTTTACCGGAAGGCGGATTAATCCTAGATACTCCGGGAATGCGATCACTATCTCTCTGGGAAGCAGAAGCGGGTATAGAGGCCATGTTCGGAGATATTGAAGAGCTTGCAAGCCAATGCCGTTTTATGGATTGCGAGCATGAGAATGAACCCGGTTGTGCCATTAGGGCAGCGGTGAATAACGGTACTTTAGAAAGAAGACGTTTTGAAAGCTGGTCTAAGCTACAAAAGGAAATGTTAAACTTTGAACTACGTAAAAAGATGAAGCAAAAAATCAAAGAGAAGCAATGGAAGAAGCAGTTGTCAAGCAATAAAGACAGCAGGCAGAGTGTTAAAGTGGGAATAAAAAATATGGATAGGGATTAGTTATATGACCGTTTGTTTTATCGTCTCTATAGGAGGCGGGAAGATGAACGGTCTTTTTCTATTCATGGCAAGTGAAAAGATTTATTTTTATCTTGTTGTTTTGTTATATTACAAACATTCTTTTATGGAAAGTAAATATTTTTTAATTCTGTATGTGCTTTTATAGCAGCATCATAGAAATTGCTGTCTTCAGATAGTATATATCTTGGAGTACTAATTCCATTAAAGCTACAAATTCCATTTTTATAAAGTGTTATATCACCCGTTGATTTACCTTCATATGTAAATATAATAATTATTGATTCGGCATCATCGACTTCAGTTTCTGTTGTTTCGAGTAATTCAACTTTATTATATTTCTCAACGAGTGATTTTACATTTGATTCATCGAC
>JAFACO010000472.1 GCA_023425485.1 Bacillota bacterium | reverse complement strand
ATCAAACTGTGTTACATGTTCAGCAATTAGTCTAGCATAATGCCAGGCCTTAACGATGGGCTCCTGTTCTGAACGCATTGTTATGGTATGGAAACCCTTAGTAAGATAAATCTGATAGGGATTCCCTTCCTTATCACTAAGAACTTTATTCTCCCATTTTGTACCTGTAGTTTCAAAGCTATAATTCATCATTTCTTGAAAAGGAACTTCACCATCTATTTTAATTGTATTAAATACATCAAACTCAACTTTTGTATTCTTATAATGAAACGCAATCTGATAAAGGCCATCCTCTGGAGCTTCAAACTGATAATCAACCTCTGACCCGGCGTCAGACCAGGTTAAGGTATTTATCTTTTTGTATTCACTATCGTGAGGGGTTAATGCAGGATTGTTTTCTGAAGAATATATTGCCTGGGAGGTATTCTTTTCAATATAATCAACTGAATTAATAGGAATTAGAGTTGTTACAAGAGAATCGGAATGTTGACTTTGATACTCTGAATAGCTCGGTGTATCAAATACAGGTGCTTCTAATTTAAGATCACCTAGTCCCAAGTCATTACCAGAGATATTAAGGATGGAAATCACATTTTTTCCTGCCTCTAACGGGAATAATAAAGGTTCTGCCGTTGAGTAGGTGCTGTTATATATATAAAGTGATGTCCACTCATCTTTTCTTATTTGTTTTGGAGCAGTTTCATCACCATATCTGTCAGTGGGAAATGTCTTAGTTTCATCCGTCCAGAATAAAGGTAATGAAATACTTTCCATCTCCTCATATACCTGTACATCATTTATCTTTACTTCTATATTAAAGTCTGCCAGGGAGTTCCCCATTGGTTTATAATCCAACACCAGATAATAAAGTCCCTGTTCAGTGACAGTTACTTCGTAATTTGCTATCTGATTGTAATCCAGGGTTGTAACTAAACCATCGTAATTATCAATATTAGTGCCTTCAACAGGCTGTGCTGATATCGTCTCCTGTCCATATTCCATAGTGCTATCAGCAATAAAATCAGCATAAGTTGCCGGATTATCTCTAAGGGAATTCGTCAATAATTGATATGCTTTTTCTACCTTGTTTTCATCGACTTCGGATATATATTCCGCATTTTTCCCAAAAATAAATACAGATGCTACAACAGCAACTGCAATAATACAAATACATATAATAGATATTAAATTTTTTTTCATCTTCATTGTGTCCACTCCCCTTACTGGGTTGAATACGAAATAGTTACCCAGGGGGTTAATCGGGTGCTACATACCTCAACAGCTTCTAAAATGAAAAGAAGCAAGAAGTTTTAATAGCACCCGCATCCCCTATTATTTTTTTACTTTGGAATTAACATAAGTTCTCAAGAACAAAGAAAGAAATTGGTAATTTCAATCTCAAATGATTTCAGCTACTAAATACCTATTTCTTATCTTTACTAAAGTCATCCTCGGTAAAACCATAGAATTCTTTCAGACCATCTTTTACCTGTTGTTCCGCTAAAACAAATCTCTCATTGATTGTCTTGTTCCAATCAGGAAGCTTTGCCTTAACCTGATCTAACCAGTTCGCATCTGTTCTTAAAGCTCCGGTAATATCTTTCTGATAGATATATGTCCACTCATAATTAGCTTCTTTTCTGGTTCCATCTTCCATAACATAGTAAGGATAAGCTTTATCGGTGACATCCCAGAACTGACCTTTCTCCCAAAGCTCTAAAACTTTCTGGAAACCAGGCATTTTAGCTTCATCAGAAAAACGTTGATGTGTTAAAGCGGAGTACCAAATCTTCATCTGCTCATCGAATTCATCACCTGTTACTAAAGGTAAGGAGTCGTTCAAAGATGTTTTCTCAACGCCAGCATCTGTGAAATTCTGTGCAGCTCTTGCTTCAATGCTCTCTTTACTGCCTGCCCAGAAGGATGCAAAGGTATAAGCGAGCTTCAGATCCTCTTTCTCATCCTCAGTCCACTCTGCGTTACCATCTTTCATCGCATAGTTATAGATAGCCATAGGGTCAATTACGATACCAACGGTATTCTCTTGATAATCTGTGCTAGGTCTAGGATAGATATCCCAGTCTTTCGATTGTACAGTTCCCCAATGTCCTTCGGTTGGGTTCGCTGCATCGCCCATCATCCAAGGATCACCGTCATTGGTTAAACATACGTTGTGGATGAAGAAGTTGTAGCTCCACCATCCATTAGCCTCCATTACCTCAACAGGTACACCGCCAACATCATTCTGTGTCCAGATACTGGATTTGGCCCACTTAGGTATGTATTCAAGTAAGCTTGTTACAGCTTCGGAATTTAAATTAACATGATCACCTTCACCAGAGTAGTTCGCTAAGGAATAGTTGATATCCTTTGTACCTGTATTAATAAAGCTCATAGGAATATCCATTGCACCCCAGAAGTTCTTGTTATCACCGGATGTAGCAAATGCAGTATACTCATCAATATTCCAATCAACTGGAGGAATATCGATATTGTTCTGCTCTGCTAATTCTTTATTTACATATACACCCCAAGGAATCATATACTGTGGAAGACCAGCTTGGAATCCATAATAATTCATCATACCCATAATTGATTTATTAAAGGATTGGTAAACCGGGTCATCTGAAAATACAGATAAGTCAGCTACCATACCTCTTGCTACATCACCAGCAAGGTCTGTGGAAGCATAGATATCAGGGTATTTACCATGTTCAGCCTTGAAGTTTTCAAGTTCCTGTGCCCAAGGTGTTTCATTGTCGTTAGGGCCACCAACTTTGGCATATACATTGATTTTTACATTAGGATATTTTTTGTTGAATTCTTTTGCCATTGCGTAAATTGCCGCGTCATTCTGTTTGGTTAAATCTGCTACTGCTAATTCCTGATGTCCGATATCCTCAAAATAGGTACCTGAGCCAGACCATACCATAATATCAATTTCGCCTGAAATTTCTTTACTTAAAGCTTCATAGGATTTGCCACAGCCTGTAAAAGAGCTGAGAACAAATGTCACAAGTAACAAAACAGCAAGAAGTGACATAACTTTTTTCATTTCTAAACCCTCCATTATATTAGTAATTCTTACGGCCTCATTATAGTATATTCTAACAATCATTGCAACAATAAAAACATTTTTATTGCGTTTTTATTGTTTTTTATTATGCATTATTTATACTTTACTAATTTAAGATTTATTTATTATTGTGATTTTGGTTAATTTTATGGTAATTTTTTGTGTTTATTTCCTATATATGTTAATTGGTAGCAGTAAATTCTCTTAATAAATCAATAAAAATGTTTTTATATTTTATTTTAATGTGATTTTGTACATTATAATAGGCATAACAGCTATATATCTTGTCTATATACATAATAATTATAAGTTAATTACTATTTTATACTTACTGTTTCACATGTATCTTAATAGTTAATATTAATATTACATATTTAAAATGTACTTAATCATTTATATCATAGGATTTTATATTATATTTACCATAAAAGGTCTAAAAACGACTTTATTTTTTATATTATTATTAAAATCGTTTTTATTATTTTAATCAATTTATGCTTTTTAAAACACACTTGTCCCGATACTCTTAAAATTTACTTTTTTGATTCCTAAGTCTTTCAATCATTCATTAGATACGTATCTAGTATAAATCATAACTAAAATTGCACATCTGTTCTATACTTCCAGTAGGAAGTATCTATTTTATTCTTTCATTGATTAAAACAAGTTCATGGCTAATTTAAATAGTCATAATTAGCATCAAATAATACCATTCGAGAACAATATTTGATCTGTATCTATTATTTATATTAGATGTTCATCTAACATTATTGACAGATATTATACAATATGATAAATTGATAAAAAATAATTACTCTATGGGAGGTAAATAAATGGAAATCATCTCTTATCAATTGCTGACAGAACCTAATTGGGAGTATGAACTGGTAAACTGTATCACTGAACATATTAGTACAAAAGAAAAGGAGGCTAATAAGTCCCCCCTTCCCAATGAAATTTCTTTGATGCTAAAGAATGTTTACGATTTCAAGGATAAGGTTATAGAAAAGGTCATGCCGGTCTTTGCAGAATATCCTGATATAAAGCTGATGTTTGAATACAGTATTCTGGAAGTTGACAACAGAGCAAGGCCAGTGCTTCATAATCTGACCAGCCAGAAAAAACTCCATGCAGGAATGACCAATAATGAAATAGATTCCATCATGTTAGAGGGAATAGAGAAATGGGCTAAATCAATCAGTGGTGAGTATAACGAAATTAAGATTAATAATATCTCTGAATTGATTGAATTTTTAAAAAATTTAGATACAGAAGACAGTATTAAGATGAAAATGATAACCATGTATTCTGAACGCCATCAATTAATACCAAGAGTACAACAATTTCTTGCAGAAGGGGTTAAGATCTTACAGGAACTTTATCCAATGGTACAAAAGGATTATGAGGATGCAATAAAAACCTTTCAGGATAAAATCTATCTGGAAGAGAATCTTAAGGAATTGGGACTAATCAAATTCGGCAAATGTAACCAGATGGTGGTACAACTGTGTATTCTCCCCTATAATCAATTTGCAGTAGATTGGGAAGATGAGAAAGAGAAGGCTGTTATTGCGGAAATTGGTATCTACGTCTTCAGTCTTTCTAGTAAGCTTAAAAAGAATACCTTAAGTGATTCCAAGCTTCTTAGCGCTCTAAAAACTTTAGGTGATTCAACCAGACTAAAAATAGTTCATATGCTGACAGGTAAGAAAATGTACATTCAGGAAATTGCAGATGTTGTAGGACTGACACCGGCAACTGTATCCCATCATATTAATCTACTGCTCCAGGAAGGCTTTGTGTGTGTGACGGTAGACGTTGAAAAAGCCAAGAAAATCTTCTATGAAATTAATCCCTATAAATTCGATGAGGTTGGAGCAGCAGTAAAACAGCTGGGACTTGAGGCAATCACTGGAGACAGAAAAGGAGAAGAGGTGTAATGGCTAAGAATTTAAAATATCCGGTAGGCAGTACCCTTAAAAGAATGTTAGCCAATGTTACTGCACAGGATAAAAAAATTTATCTCTATTTTATTATATTTACCTTGGCTGGAGGAATCTACCCCTTTCTCGCTGTTCTGCTTCCTAAATATCTCTTGACGGAAGTAACCGGGTCGGCAGGAAGTATCGAGGGTATCCTACGAATTGTATTAATTTTTCTTGGCTTGATGGCAGCCTTTGGCTTTGTAAGGACTTTTATCAATTCAATTGCTTATCCTGCAATCACCTATTTAAGGCTCGATTACTTAAGAGATACCTTTGATAAGCTGGTTAGCATCGATTATCAGCATATGGAGGACGCAACCTTTTTTGAAAAGAATGAAAGGGCTTTACAAGCCAACAGTACGAATAATAACGGTGTAGAAGGTGTATATCATAAATTATTTGAGATAGGTCCGGTAGCTTTCACCTCCTTGGGACTGTTAATCTTTATAGGAAGATTAAATGTATTCCTGCTTCTTGGCTTACTGCTCAACATTGCTATTGGTATCTGGGTAAAAAGAAGTGTACATAAGTATAATTATCGCAGAAAAGAAGATGTAGCACATGCGGAAAGACGGATGCAGTATTATTATAATACCACTCACGATTTTGGTTATGGTAAGGACATCCGACTGTATCGATTCCAGAACAGAGTGAATGAAAACTATAACAAGGAAATCAAAGGTTTCTTAAACATTCAAAAGAGTATTAAAAACAGAGAATTTTCTCTGGGTTTAATGGAAGTACTGACTTTTCTAATCAGTAACGGACTTACCTATGCCATATTGATTTATAAAACTGCAAATGGCATGCCAATTGCTGACTTCTCCATGTACCTGACAGCGGTTACTTCGCTTACGCTTATGCTAAACCAGGTATCGGAGCAGCTGACTTTTATTCTCAATGAAGGTCAGTATGTACACGATTTTTATAATTTTCTGGATAAAGACCTGGGCGATAAATTAAAAGATAATAAGTCGAAAAGTGCTAAACGACTGGGTGAAGGGGAAACCCTTGAGGTCGTCTTTGACAACGTAAGCTTTTGCTATCAGGGAACCGAAAAGTTTATCTTTAAGAATCTTAATTTTACCATTCATAAAGGGGAAAAATTAGCGATTGTAGGTATCAACGGAGCCGGTAAAACAACCCTTGTAAAGCTTATGACCGGATTATTCCCAGTAACAGAAGGTGAGATTAGAATTAATGGAATCCCTATCACCGAATTTAATAAAAAGGATTTGTATGCTATGTTCTCTGCTGTTTTTCAAGATGTTAACGTACTGGCATATACAGTAAAGGAAAATGTCTCCTGCTCCTCCTTGGAGGGGAATGAAGAAAACGTCCTTAAGGTTCTTGAAAAAGTAGGTCTTAAGAAGAAAATTGACAGTCTGCCAAAAGGCATTGAACAGACAATGTTAAAAGTAATCGAAGAAGACGGTGTAGAATTCTCCGGCGGAGAGAGTCAGAAATTAGCCATTGCAAGAGCCTTATATAAGAATGCCAGAATGGTAATTATGGATGAGCCCACTGCTGCGCTGGATGCTTTGGCAGAAGCTGAAATTTATGAGAACTTCAGCGACCTGGTAAAAGGAAAAACAGCGGTATACATTTCCCACAGACTTGCCAGTACAAAATTCTGTGATAAAATTGCCCTCTTTGACGGGGACGGTCTGAAGGAATATGGCAACCATGAGGAACTCATGGAAGAAAAAGGCGAGTATTACAACATGTTTATGATACAGGGCAAATATTATAATGAGGAGGTGGCTGTAAGTGAATAATGTGAAAACTCTTAAGAAATTTATCAGTGTTTGCTTTGAGATATCTCCTTCCTATATTTTTCTGCTGCTATTACAATCCTTAACGGAAACCGGACAGATCTTAATCAACGTCGTACTTCCAAAATTCCTGGTAGATGAGCTGGCGGGAGGAAGGGACAGAGATCTGCTGATATTCTATGGATTACTGATTGTTTTATCCAATGTGTTCTTTTTCCTGCTGAATAAAGTTATGAAGCGAATACTGGAAGTCCGTAATATCTATATGAAAGAAAAGCTTAATCAGTCCATGGCAGATAAAATTATGAAAGTGGAGTTCGCCTGTCTGGAGGATCCCTATTATCTGGATTTAAAGGAACGAGCCGTCTTTGCCTGCCGTACCATGGGTGCACTGGAAAATATGATTCGAAGTGTTACAGATGTACTTAAAAACACCGTGACGATAGTCGGACTCCTGGCAGTTATGTTCACCTTAAGCCCTCTGTTTGTACTGCTCTTGGTGGCAACAATTGCAATAGCTGTAATTATGCAGAATTTCTTCTCCAAATATCAATTGAATTTCTATCAGGAGCTTATTCCTGTTAATCGAAGATATGGGTATTATATGCAGCTTTGCTTTATGGATAAGCTGCAAAAGGATATTAGAATTTATGATATGAACAAAATGCTTACCGACAGAGTTATGGAGTTTAACGGGAAGATTTATGACTGGTCCAAAACCTTTCAGAGAAAGCAAGGTATCTTCCTTGGATTTACCGGTATCATCAATGACTTGCAGGCTGCCCTTGCCTATGGTTACGTAGGAATAAGAGTAATCTCAGATACCTTTGGGGCCAGAATCGGAATCGGTGCCTTTACCATGTATGTATCAGCTGCCATTAACTTTACCACAGCTGCCACTAATTTAGGTAAAAATATTATGACGGTAATCCAGATGCTGGGATACCTGCAGCCCTTTATGGAATTTATGTCACTGCCTGATGAAGAGAAAAAGGAAGGCAGTTTGCCCTTTGAAGGAAAAGTAGAGTCTCTGCGTTTTGAAAATATCACCTTCCATTACCCAAAAACTAAGCATATGGTACTTAAGAACATCTCCTTTGAAATCAAAAAAGGTGAGAAAATCTCCATCGTTGGCTTAAACGGAGCCGGTAAGTCAACAATCGTAAAACTTCTGTGCAGATTATATAAGCCTGATAGCGGAACCATCTATGTGAACGGTCATGATATCTATGAATATGAATTCTCCAGCTACATGAATGGGTTAGCCGCGGTCTTCCAGGACTTTAAACTATTTGCCTTCTCCATTTTTGAAAATGTTAGAGGCGGAGAAGAACAGGCAGAGGGCGAAAAATACCGCACCAAGGTCAAGGAATTGCTGACGCAGGTTGGGTTAAAAGATAAAATTGCAGAGCTACCAAAAGGAATGGATACTTTGTTTGGCAAAGTCTATGATCAGGAAGGGATAGAAATGTCCGGCGGACAGAGCCAGAAGGTAGCCATTGCCAGAGCCCTATATAAAGATGCATCTCTCATCATACTGGACGAACCCACCAGTGCCCTTGATCCGTTAGCAGAAGCAGAAATCTATGAGAACTTTAATCAGCTGGTGGGTGATAAAACAGCTATTTATATCTCCCATCGTATGTCCAGCAGTGTATTTTGTGATAAGGTGCTGGTCTTGGACGGAGGCCATATAACAGACTTTGACAGTCATGCTAAATTAATGGAGAAAGAAGACAGCATGTATTACAAACTGTTCCGCTCCCAGGCTGTGAATTATCAGGTGTAAAATTTAGCAGTTACTTCTATACATCAAAAAAAGCATCAAGCCAGACTATCACAGTCCAACTTGATGCTTTTGCTATTTTTACTATTTCTCCAAGCTCTTCATCGTCGGGAACAACAACACGTCTCTAATCGCCGCAGAATCCGTCAGCAGCATAACAAAACGGTCAATTCCAATACCTATACCACCTGTTGGAGGCATACCATATTCCAAAGCAGTTAAGAAGTCTTCATCTAACTGGTTCGCTTCTTCGTCACCAGCAGCTCTTAAAGCTTCCTGTGCTTCAAATCGACCTCTTTGGTCAAGTGGATCATTTAATTCGGAGAAGGCATTCGCCATCTCACGTCTGGTAATGAACAACTCAAAACGCTCTGTATAATCTGGATCAGTAGGCTTTCTGCTCGCAAGCGGAGAAATCTCTACTGGATGATCCATAATAAAGGTAGGCTGAACAAGATGCTCCTCAACAAATTCTTCAAAGAATAAGTTAATGATGTCGCCTCTCTTATGTCTTGCTTCAAAAGCAATATGATGTTTCTTTGCTAATGCCTTAGCAGCTTCTTCATCTGCAATTTCTGTAAAATCGATATCAGCATATTTCTTTATTGCTTCAATCATGGTAAGACGCTCAAAAGGCTTTGCTAAATCAATTTCAACACCATCATAGGATATTGTAGTTGTACCAAGAACCTTCGTTGCAACTGTACGGAATAATTCTTCCACTAAATCCATCATACCATAATAATCTGTATATGCCTGATATAATTCTAATAAGGTAAACTCTGGATTATGTCTAACGGATAGACCTTCGTTACGGAATACTCTTCCAATTTCATAAACACGCTCTAATCCACCAACAATCAATCTCTTTAAATATAATTCAAGTGAAATTCTAAGATGTAAATCTTCATCTAACGCATTATGATGCGTATTAAAAGGCTTGGCTGCAGCTCCACCCGCATTTGGAACAAGTACAGGTGTTTCAACTTCAATGAAATCCTTACCATCCAGATAATTACGAATCTCACGAATAATATGAGAGCGTTTGATAAAGGTATCTCTAACCTCAGGATTAACAATCAAATCGATATAACGTTGTCTATATCTGGTATCCGTATCCTTCAGACCATGATATTTCTCTGGTAATATCTGAAGACTCTTGGTTAATAAAACTACTTTAACAGCTTTTATGGACACTTCGCCGGAATGAGTTCTAAATACCTCACCTTCCAGACCTACGATATCACCAATATCATATTTCTTAAACTCTGCATAAGGTTCTTCACCAACCTCATCCCTTTTTACATATGCCTGAACATCTCCCTGCACATCTCTGATATTACAAAAGGATGCTTTTCCCATAACACGTTTGGACATAATACGTCCAGCTATGGATACAGTCTTACCTTCAAAACCCTCAAAATTGTTAATAATTTCGCTGGAATGATTGGTAACCTCATACTTCATTGTTTGAAAAGGGTCCTTGCCATTTTCCTGAAGTTCAGCTAATTTTGCTCTTTTAATCTTTAATAACTCATTGAGATCCTGCTCTGTTTGAACTCTCTCATCAGCCATGAATTTCACCTCATATCGCAGTAATGCACCCTAGTGGAGCACTTTATCGAATAATTCTGCTCTTTTAATTAATTTGATTTCTGAATTTGTAAAATCTTATATTGCATAGTTCCAGCATGTGTATCCACGCTAACAACATCGCCCACTTTTTTGCCTATTAATCTGCTTCCAAGTGGAGATTCATTGGAAATCTTACCTCTCAAACTGTTTGCCTCTGTTGAACCAACCAATTTATATTCCAATTCCTCATTATATTCCATATCTAAAATTCTGACTTTACAACCAATATTAATAGCATTTACATCTACTTCATCTTCTACAACTACTTCAGCGTTCTTGAGTATTTTGTCAATCTCTTCAATGCGGGCTTCAATGTCCCTTTGTTCATCCTTAGCGGCATCGTACTCTGCGTTCTCTGAAAGATCCCCTTGTTCTCTCGCTTCTTTAATTTTTTGTGCTACCATTTTTCTTTGATTTACCTTAAGATCATGAAGCTCATCTTCCAGTTGTCGTAATCCCGCATAAGTCAATATGTTCTTTTTTTCTACCATAAAAACACCCTTCCTCCATATTGCTTTCTATACAACATACAATACATTCAAAGTATTATATCGTATCAATAGTATATTGTCAACCTTATTAAATCCTCTGTACTATCCTTGTGTTGCTCCAATCGCTATTTGCAGTCAAGCTTGCAAATGCCTCAGTCCGCTTTCATTATATATCATGAACAAAACCTGTTCATGATCTTGTTGCTCCAATCGCCATTTGCAATCAAGCTTGCAAATGCCTCATTCCGCTTTCATTATATCTTATCAACAAACCCTATAAAATATTCTTTTGTTTTAGGAATAATGTATCAGAACTTTTGTGTCATTTTCTGCGATAAATTTATAATTTATTTCCAATTTTCAACCTATTTGTTATTGAAAAATTCCCGTAAAATCAAATGTCGCAAAATAATCAGCAGGGGTCTCTGCTCTTCTTATCTGCTGTACAGAACCATCTTCCTTCAGTAATAACTCAGCAGATTTTAACTTGCCATTATAATTATAGCCCATTGCAAAGCCATGTGCACCTG
>JAFACO010000420.1 GCA_023425485.1 Bacillota bacterium | reverse complement strand
TGGCAAGTTGATTTGCTCTAGCATTTAAGTCTTGATAGGTTATGGAACGATCACCTGAAATTATTGCAATGGCATTGCCACATTTACTTACTTGTATTTCAAAAAGATCGACTAGTGTTACCTTATCATCAAAAATTTCATTGGTTAAGTTAAACTCTAGGATTTTTTCTATTTCATCCTTATTTAAGATACATAAATCTGATAATAAAACCCTAGTGTTTTTAGTAATTTTATTTAGGATAGTTAAAAAATGATTTCCCATTTTTACTATTGTATCCTGAAGGAACAGATTGGTATTATACTCGATTTGAAAATTAATATGTTTATCATATTCATTAAAAATAAAGGTCAGATCAAACTTGGTAATATCCGGGTGTATGTCGCAAATTTCTGCTTCTGCGTCTCCAATATGAAACACTCTGTCCTCTCCATATTGAAGCACAAGCATTGTGTCAAAAAGAATGTTATGTCCTTTATTATTGTTAATATTGATCCTGCTTATAAGCTCTTCAAATGAATACGCTTCGTGCTTGTAGCATTGTATTGAATTCGATATAATCTCATTTAAAAAGTCCAGGTAGCTTTTATTTCCTTTTGGATAATTACGAAGTGCTAATGTATTAACGAACATTCCCAGCAGATGCTTTAAATCATTGTGATATCTGCCAGTAACTGGCGTTCCGATTACAATATCCATCTGTCCAGTATATTTATAAAGTAAAATATAATAAAACGATAATAAAGTCATAAACAATGTGGCATTATTCTCTTTCGCAATATTTCTTATTTGTTCCGTCAGTTCGGCATTAATTTGAAATGAAATTGTATTCCCTTTGAAAGTCATATATAATGGCCTCGGATAATCCAAAGGTAAATTTAATAATTCTACGGGTTCCTTAAAAATGTTTGTCCAATAAATTTCATGATTTTTCATCATGGTTGAACCTTTAAATTCCTTCTCCCAGACTGAAAAATCTTTATATTGTATTACACTCTCGTCAAGTTCACCTTCTTCGTAGGCCTTTTTAAATTCATTAATAAAGATTTTCATAGATTCACCATCTGAGATAATATGATGAATATCTAATAATAAGACATGATTTCTCTGATCCAGCTTACATAATTTATATCTGAATAAAGGACCTGTCATTAAGTCAAAGGGCTTAATAAAACCATTAATACACGATAAAAGATCTTGTTCATCAACCGCTTTATATTCTAAATTTATTTTTTCATATGTACAAATTTTTTGAACTACTTCACCATCTTTCAAATCAAAAACCGTACGGAGAATTTCATGTTTTTCAACAATTTTATTAATTGCATCTTCGATTTTCAGATAATTAATACTTCCCTTAATTCGAATCATTGCCGGCATATTATAGCTGCACCCTAAATCTCCAATCTGGTGTAACATAAATAACCTCTTTTGAATTGAAGATGCTGGGTAAGTATCTGCTTCCTTTACCTTGCCAATACCTAAGTTTTTCATCCTATATTCTTGCAGATCAATATGTCTGCCCCTAAGCTTTTCTTCAAATAATGCCAATTGCTCAGGTGACAAATCATTTATACGGCTTAATATCTCCTGCATGATACCCTCCTACTCTAGAACAGATAACTTTCTCCAAATAAGATGTCAATCTAATTACCGTTTTAATATACTACAGAAAATCTTTGTCTATAGGTTTTCTACTTGTAATAAGATATTTTCAATGAAAGTTAATTCTTCATATCTAAGTTCTATTAACTGTGATAATTTCTCAATTGTATAATATTCAAATACCTCATTTACTTCTATCTTAATATCCATATTTTTATAGATTGAATTAGCTAAAGCTACAGCTTTAAGAGAGTGTCCTCCAATTTCAAAGAAATTGTCTTCAATCCCAATAGGGGAAAATCCTAAGATTTCTTCGCATAGTTCTGTCAGTTTTTCTTGTGTTTTATTCCTTGGAGCGACATAATTATTTCTCTTTTTCTCGATGTTCTGCAACCGCAGCTTTTTCTTATCAATCTTACCGTTTGGCGTCAATGGCATTTGATCTAATACGATATAGATTGCTGGAACCATATAATTTGGCAATACTTTATTTATGCCTTTCTTAATCTCATCCAGGTCTGAAGCTTTATTAATACATAAAAATGCACATAAGAAAGGATTTTCATTATCTCCTTTTACCATTACTACAGCATCCTTAACTAAGTCATTTTTTAATAAAACGGATTCTATCTCACCAATTTCAATTCTATATCCTCTGATTTTAACCTGTGAATCCGCTCTGCCGATAAAACCCAGTTCACCATTAGGTAACCACTTAACAATATCTCCGGTTCGATACATCATTTCACCAGTCCTGAATGGGTTTTCTACAAATTTTGATTTTGTCAAATCAATATTATTACGATATCCCAAAGCCACTCCTTTTCCCCCGATATATAATTCTCCCAGGACTCCTTCCGGGACTAATTGTTTATCTTCATTACATACATAGAGGCATACATTATAAATTGGCTTGCCAATTGGAATATCAACTTTGCTATAGTCTTCACTTACAATACGATAGGATGTTGCAATGTCCGTGCACTCTGTCGGCCCATAAGTATTAACAACCTGTGCTTTACAATTTGTACACTCCAGCCAATCTCGAAGCTTATTCATATTTATTACTTCTCCACCCAAAAAAACGTACCTTAAAGATTTAAGATTTTTAAAACCTTGATCGATATTCCAGTCAAGAAGCGGATGGAAGGCACTCGGAGTACAATTAATAATTGTAATAACCTGCCTTTCTATTACCTCCAACATAAGCTGATAATCAAAATGTCCGGGTGCAAATAAAGTTAATTTACCTCCTTTAATCAAGGTTGCATAAATATTTTTTTGTGCTAAATCAAAACTTGTTGATGCGATTAATAATATATTATCCTGGCTGTCTATCGTAAATTCTTCCGTATACCATTGAATCAAATTCGCAAAAGCATCTGATCTTACCATTACCCCCTTTGGATTTCCAGTAGAACCCGAGGTATATATTACATACATAAGGCGTTCAGGGTTAATTGCTCTTTGCAGATTAGAAGAAACGATATCGCTATTACTAACAATACTTTCTATATCGATAATCATCTTATTTGTATGTAGCAGTTTATTTTTAAACTTTGATTGAGTTATGACTACATCGCTTTCTAAATCATTAATAATATAATCTATTCTGTCCTGCGGATAGTCACAATCAATTGGTGCATAGGCACCACCTGTCTTCAATATACCAAGAATACCGATGATTAATTCAAAAGATCTTTCTGCAATAATTGCTATCACATGATTTTCTCCAACACCTAAGCCTCTCAAATACCATGCCAATTTATTTGCCTTAAGATTCAGCTGATGATAGGTCATTTCTTCATCATTGAAAATAACTGCAACTTCATCCGGTGTTCTGGCAGCCTGCATTTCAAACATTTCAATGACAGTTTCTTTCATATGTAATATTTTTTCACTTTGATTCAAATCATGAAGTAAGTTTTCTTTCTCATGCTCTGACAACATCTCAATATTTTTAATTCCAATTGATTTATCTAATGAAATTTGATTTAAAATATTGATAAAGTGCTGTTCCAACTTGTTTATTGTTTCTTTGCAAAATAAATCTGTACAATATTCTATGTTAAGTTCTAACCCCTCATCAAAACTTACTGCTTCCATCGTTAAGTCAAATTTAGCAATATTATTCCTATATTCATAGGATCGAAATGTTATTTCACCCGCTTTCATTTCTCCCATTTCTCTATTCTCATAAATAAACATGGTATCAAAAAGTGGATTTCTACTTAAATCCCTTTCAATATGCAATTCATCAATGAGATCTTCAAAGGGATATTCTTGATTTTCAAATGCTTTTATGGAATTTTGCCTCACTTGATTCATAAAATCAAAAAAACTCATATCTCCATTAATTCTATTTCTTATCGCTACGGTATTTACAAACAATCCTACAATTCTTTCTACTTCTACAATAACTCTTCCAGAGACTGGAGTTCCGATTACGATATCAATTTGACCTGTATATTTATATAATAAAACGTTATAGGCACTTAACAATACCATATAAAGCGTCATTCCAGTATCTTCAGAAATACGAACCAGCTTTTTATATAAGTCTGATGAGAGCTGATAACTCAAAGTTTCACCCCTATGACTCTGCTTCCTTGGTCTGGCATGATCAATGGGTAAATTTAAGACAGGTACTGAATCTTGAAAAACTTCGAGCCAATACCGCTTCTGTTCGATTAACTTATTCGACTTCAACCTATCCTGGTACCATTTCGAATAATCCTTATATTGAATTTTAATCTCTTCTAATTCTTCACTCTGATATAATTGCATGAATTCCTGCATTAATATTTTAATGGATTCTCCATCTGAAATAATATGATGCATATCGAATAACACCATCGTCTGATGCTCTTGAGGCTTTAATATGCCTACTCGAAGTAAAGGTTCCTCCTCCAGTTGAAAAGGTCTGATAAACTGGTTTATAATCTCTTCTTTTGACTTAGTTTCCAGAGTAAAATCTTGTATATTAAAGTCCATGCTATCGTTGATTTTCTGATAAAGTTCATTATCGATTAATATAAACGATGTACGAAAAGCTTCATGACGTTTTACCAGAGCTTTTATTACCTCATTTATTTTTTGAATATCCAAGTTGGTATTTGCAATTATTCCACCACACATATTGTAATCTACAAGATTTGGATTTAGTTGATTTAAAATAAACAATCTCTTCTGAGCTGGTGATGCTATATAATATTCTTTAGCAGGCTGTTTAGAGATAAGCTTATAAAAATCCTTCTTCTGCATTATTATATAATCAGCTAATTCTTTAATTGTTGGTATCTGAAAAATTTGTCCTACAGGAATTGCAACTTGCAGATTTTTATGAATATTTGAGGCAAGCTGCATCGCTTTTAAGGAGTGTCCACCTAA
>JAFACO010000402.1 GCA_023425485.1 Bacillota bacterium | reverse complement strand
CCATACTGTGTTTCAACTGTTATGTAAGGATATGTTTCCATAAACTTCTCAACAGCTGCCAAGGTTGCCTCATGTCTTGTGTCTCCGCCCCACCATGAAAATTTGATTGTAACTGGTTCCGGTGTTCCATCTTCAACTACAGGTTCCGGAGTTGTTGTTGGTTCAGGCGCATCAGTAGCCTCCACCTGATCTTTTGAAGGATCTGCATCTTTGCTTGTTTCAGCATTATCCTTTGCACATGCCGCTAAAGAAAATACCATAACCAGCGTTAATAATAATGCAATGATTTTTTTCATCTTGTTCTCTCCTTTAATATATTTATTTTTTCATAAACAAGCCCCACTTGTTATGAATAAAATCAGAATAAGAAAAAACATATGTAAGTGCTTTCATTAACATCTTATCCTATAAACCCCTTCTCGTCAATAGTTATTTGAGCATTTTTTATCAATATCCTATTAATTTTACATTTCTTTTGTTAAATTTGCATTTTATTAATGTTTGTATTGTAATTATTACATCTATGTTGTATAATTTCCTATGTAAGTATTTACACATTATTGTAACAATTATTACGATTTATCTTGTAATATAAAAAAACTTGTTTTACACTGTTTTGTATAGTATAAGACAAAAAAGAGGTACCCCAATATGAATATATACGATATATCCAAGAAAGCCGGTGTATCCATTGCCACCGTCTCCCGTGTAATTAACGGCAATTCCTATGTTAGTGAGAAAACCAAGCAAAAAGTGTTAGATGTAATAGAAGAATGTGATTATACTCCAAATGCCTTTGCCAGAGGATTAGGGCTGAAAACTATGAAAATAGTCGGAATCATGTGTGCAGATTCCTCCGACCCCTATGTGGCAAAAGCAATTTTCTTAATCGAACAAGAACTAAGACGTAATGGTTACGATGCTTTTCTATGCTGTACAGGATATGACGTTAAAGAAAAGCAGTATTATATGAACCTTCTCCTTTCAAAACACACAGACGCTATTATACTAGTTGGTTCCAACTTCGTAGAAGCAGACAGCGAAAAGAATCAGTATATTAAAGAAGCAGCAAAGACCGTTCCAATCATGATTATAAATGGTGCTTTGAGTGGAGAAAATATTTATTGCACTCTTTGTGACGACTACCAAGCAGTATACGAAGCAACAAAAGCCTTACAAAACAGCGGTTGCAAGAACATAATGTATTTATATAATGCCAATTCTTACAGCGGACAAAAGAAATTATCCGGTTATCTCGCAGCAGTTAATCCAGATAACAAGCCAATTAAGAACAATCCCTATGTACAATACATTAATGGGACAATTACCGAGGTTGCCAATCACCTTAACAGCATTTATATGAAAGCACTTACATTCGATGCCATTATGACCTCAGATGACAGCCTTGCAATTAGTGTATTAAAGTTTGCAAAGCAAAATAAGATAGTTGTTCCCGAACAACTATCTGTGATTGGCTATAACAACTCCATAATCTCCGAATGCAGCGACCCCGAATTAACTTCTATTGATAATAAATTAGAAGCTGTCAGCAGTAATTGCGTTACAACTCTGATGGGAGTTCTGCAGGGGCAGCCAGTTCCATTAAAAACAGTTTTTTCAGCAGAGATCGTAAAACGAGGCACCACCCGTTTCTAAGATAAATAAAATACTGTGCATTACAGTGACATTAAGGAGGCAACCTTGAAACAATTTTTAGACGATGATTTTCTTTTAACAACGGAAACCGCAAAGAATTTGTATCACAATTATGCAAAGAAGCTCCCCGTAATAGACTACCATTGCCATATTAACCCTATGGAAATAGCTACTGACCGCAAATTCAATAACATTACACAGGTCTGGTTGGGAGGAGATCATTACAAATGGCGATTGATGAGAGCAAATGGCATCGACGAATATTACATAACCGGTGATGCTCCCGACAAGGAGAAGTTCGTGAAATGGGCAGAGACCTTATCTTCCTGCATCGGAAACCCCTTATATCATTGGAGCCACTTAGAACTTCAGCGCTACTTTGATTTTCATGGTTTTCTTAACAAAGATACCGCTGAAGAAGTATGGCAGCACTGTAATGAAAAGCTAGCCGATCCATCTTTGAGCGCAAGAAACATCATTAAAAACTCCAATGTTACGCACATTTGTACCACCGATGACCCTATCGATGATTTGGAGTGGCATCAAAAAATTGCCGAGGACTCGTCCTTCGATGTTAAAGTTTTACCCGCTTGGAGACCGGATAAAGCTATGAATTTGGAACAGTTGGAGTATCTAGGATATATTGAGAAGCTAGAAAAGAAGACAGGAGTAGCAATTAACAGTTTCTCTTCTTTACTAAAAGCTTTAAAAAATCGGATTGAATATTTTAATGATAGAAATTGCCGAGTTTCGGATCATGCATTGGATTATATTATGTACGAGCCTACATCAGAAAAAACCATTAACGAAATTTTTAAAAAGCGTCTTCAGGATATCCCTCTTACAAAATTAGAAATCAAACAATTCAAGACTGCATTTTTAATTTCCATGGGAAAAATCTATCATGAACTCGATTGGGTGATGCAGCTTCACTATGGTTGCAAAAGAGATAACAACACACCTGCTTTTCGTAAACTCGGACCGGATACCGGTTATGATTGTATCAATAATAACGCTCCTTCTAATCAGATGTCCGAATTATTAAATGCACTACATACCATGGACAGCTTACCTAAAACGATTATCTACAGCCTAAACCCTTCAGATAACGCTGTAATTGACAGTATTATCGGCTGTTTTCAGGACTCTACCATTCAAGGAAAGATACAACACGGAAGCGCGTGGTGGTTTAATGATCACAAAAAAGGAATGCTCGAGCAGTTAACTTCATTAGCTAACATCGGACTTCTTGCTGGCTTTGTTGGAATGCTAACCGACTCAAGAAGCTTCCTTTCCTACCCCAGACATGAATATTTCCGCCGTATCCTTTGTGATTTATTCGGAACTTGGGTCGAGAACGGTGAATATCCACCAGACTACAAAACCTTAGGTACACTCATCAACAATATATCCTATTATAACGCTCTTAATTATTTCAGGTTTTAACCTCTGCTTTTTTATTAGAGGTTAACCTAGCGTTAGAACAGAATATACTATTGAATAACTGACAACCAACCTACCCAGCATATGACTATATGCGAAAAGAAAACAGTGGCAAACTAACTTTTAATGTTAATTTGTCACTGCTTTCTTTTCTTCTACAAGTACCTTCTATGAACAACCACACCGCAATTGGATTGATCAAGCCTCCAGGCTTTATCAAGTTCCTCTGCAGCTCTTTTTATATTACCAAGCCCGTAATTCCCAAGTCCAATTAAGTAATGACAGTGAACCTTGTTCTTTTTATCCAAATCCTCATCAAAAATCAAAAAATCAGGTAAGGATACAGCAAAGAAATCAATCTCAACTTCATCTTCCAGATGGTTCTCTCCATAAGTAATTAATTTTTCAATTGATAAGCAATTTCTCGAAGACTTAAATTAGTTGATTTTAATAATTCTTTGGCATTCACCACTCTTGTCTTAATAATGTATTCATGAATTGTAAAGCCTGTATGTTTTTTAAATGTACGCGAGAAGTAAAATTCACTTAATCCCGCCAACTTAGCCAGTTCACTTACGGATAATTCCTGTTCATAATTTTCTTCAATATGATTGACCACTCTATCAACTATATCC
>JAFACO010000360.1 GCA_023425485.1 Bacillota bacterium | reverse complement strand
ACAATAGAGGGAGTAGTTTTCTCATGAGAAGTGAAATAAATTGTCGTTTCAACGTGTAAATACTTTTGCTTATTTTGTGGAATGAAATAAATAAATTAGGGAAGAATTGCAAGTAGCAGTTCGAACGTGAACCCTACATTTGCAGTGAATGAATTATAGTTTTCACTATATTTTGAGATGGCACATAATGCCATAATGGAGATTAAATATGAAAAAACATAGGTTTTGGGCATTTGCAATGCTATTTTGCATGATAATGGTTTTCTATACCGGGCATAAACACAAATAACAGTTGGAGGTTAGTTATGTATAAGTATCATTATTTAAAAGACAGGGATTGGAAAAAAACAGGATTGTTTATAGCAGGAGTAATATTTGGTACCGCAGGCATAAAAATTCTGTTCAGTAGAGATGCTAAGAAGGTATATACGCATATTACAGCCGCAGTTTTACGAGCAAAAGAATGCATTATGGATACTGCTACTACGGTGCAGGAGAATGCAGAAGATATTATGGCGGAAGCAAAACACATGAATGACAAGCGCGCGGAACAGAATCAGCCATACAGTGAAAATGGGGAGTTCGAGATATAGTGAAAAGAGCAGGGACTATTGCATAAAATTCATTCTTAATGGGAGGGTTTTCATGCGATAGTCCCTTTTAGAAGGAATAAGATTGAAAAAACATAGATTTTTAAATAGCAAATTTGTGCTGTCACACATATTCGTAGAAGTACGGCAGAATGGAGGAAGCGTGTGGATTTTATAATTAAGCATGAAATTGAAGGTCGTATGAGAATACATCTTTTGCAAAAAGCAATGTCTTTTAAGGAAGCAAATACGTTTTATTATTATTTGCGCAGTATAAAGACCGTAAAGCTTGTAAAAGTATATGAAAGGTCAGCCGATGCGGCAATTGAGTTTTTGGGTGATAGAAATACAATTATTACGGCTATTCATTCATTTAAGCATGAAACGATTGATATTCCAGAAGTTATTAACGAGACATCAGGCAGAGAGCTTAATGCAATATATCGGGAACGACTAATAATAAAGACAATGTTACGTTATGCAGGAAAGATATATATCCCATTCCCAATCAGAGCGGTTTATACCTGGATTAAGGGCATGCGATACATCTATAAAGGTTTATATTGTTTCTTTTCAAGAACACTTGAAGTTCCAGTGCTTGATGCGGTAGCGATTGGAGTATCTTTAGTTCGTAACGATGTTGAAACAGCAAGCTCTATCATGTATTTACTGGGGCTTGGTGAATTACTAGAAGAGTGGACACATAAGAAATCTGTGGACGATTTGGCAAGAAGCATGACATTAAATATTGGAAAGGTATGGTTACGTAACGAAGAACAGGAAGTACTTGTACCTGCCACAGAGATCATATGCGGAAATATTGTCGTTGTACGTGTGGGAAATGTAATTCCCTTTGACGGAATAGTAAAACAGGGAGAAGGACTGATTAACCAGTCCTCCCTTACTGGTGAGTCTTTGCCAATTCGAAAAGGCCTAGGAGGATATGTATATGCTGGAACAGTGGTTGAGGAAGGTGAATTCGCAATTGAAGTGAAGGAAACCAGCGGGTCAACTCGCTTTGAAAAGATTGTTACAATGATTGAGGAATCAGAAAAGTTAAAATCATCTTTGGAAGGAAAGGCTGAGCATTTAGCAGATCGATTAGTACCTTATACCTTCCTTGGTGCAGGAGCTACTTATTTGCTCACAAGAAATTCAATGAAAGCACTGTCTGTTTTGTTGGTGGATTTCTCCTGTGCTTTAAAACTTGCAATGCCTATTGCTGTATTATCCGCAATTAGAGAAGCCAGTAACCACGATATTCAGGTAAAGGGTGGCAAATATTTAGAAGCAGTTGCTGACGCTACAACGATTGTATTTGACAAAACTGGGACTTTGACAAAAGCAAGTCCAACTGTTGACAAGGTTATTTCCTTCTGCGAACAAGAACCGGATGAACTATTAAGAATTGCTGCATGTTTAGAGGAACATTTTCCCCATTCTATGGCAAAGGCAGTGGTCAAAGCAGCCATTGATAAGAATCTGGAACATGAAGAAATGCATTCCAGAGTTGATTATATTGTGGCACATGGCATCTCGTCCTATATTGAGGATAGGAAGATTCTAATTGGCAGCTATCATTTTATTTTTGAAGATGAGGCTTGCATAGTGAAAGAAGAGTATCAGCAGCAATTTGAACTACTGCCAGAAGAACATTCGCTTTTGTATATGTCAATTGATAAAGAATTGGCAGCAGTAATCTGTATCGCAGACCCTCTCAGAGAAGAAGCGGAAGCTGTGGTGAAGAGCCTTAGAAAAGTCGGAATACAGAAGTTAGTTATGATGACTGGAGACAGTGAAAGAACGGCAAACGCAATTGCAAAGCGAGTAGGTGTTGATGAATATTATTCTGAAGTTTTACCAGAAGATAAGGCAAGATTTATTGAAAAAGAAAAAGCAAAGGGAAGAAAAGTCATCATGGTTGGGGATGGAATTAATGATTCACCAGCCTTATCAGCCGCAGATGTAGGGATTGCAATTAGTGACGGTGCGGCAATTGCCAGGGAAATAGCGGATGTTACAATTGCAGCGGATGACTTAGTTGAAATTGTGACACTAAGACTGATTAGTACCGGACTGATGAAACGAATCAATGGAAATTATAGATTAATCGTAGGTTTTAATTCGGGACTGATACTTCTGGGTATCGGTGGAATTGTTTCTCCTGCCATGTTGGCTTGGCTTCATAATACCTCTACTATCGGAATAAGCTTAAAAAGTATGCAAAATTTGCTGGATTAGTAAAATAAGAGTTACCCCATCATGTAAAATGATGGGGATTTTTATTGTAAAAAGGCTTTAATTATCGTAGAATCATATTAATATGGTTTAGATAAATAAACCTCGCATTATCTGCCGTCAAAGGAGAGGTAAATGCACTCAATAAATAGTATGTTTATATAGGAGATAGGTAGATGGAATGGATTGAAAGATTAAATAGCGCAATTAATTATATTGAGGAACATATAAGTGACAATATTGATATGGATAAAGTGGCAAAGCTTGCCTGCTGCTCCACCTATCATTTTCAAAGAATGTTTGCCTACATGGCAGATGTTCCGCTATCAGAATATATACGCCGCAGGAGAATGTCCCTGGCAGCGGTTGATCTGCAAGACAGTAGTAATAAAGTGATTGAGATATCCTTGAAATATGGCTATGACTCACCGACAGCCTTCCATAGGGCATTTAAAAATATACATGGGATTTCTCCTTCACAGGCAAGAGCAGAAGGGACAACCTTAATCGCATATCCGCCTATTAGCTTCCAAATTACTATAAAGGGAGTAAGTGCTATGAACTACAGAATTGAAAAAAGAGATGCATTTCGAATGATTGGTATTTCTGAACCATTAGAACAAGAGATTGAGAAGAATTTTACAACTGTACCTCATATGTGGGGAAAGGCTGCAAGAAATGGAGTTATATCAAAGCTCGCAAGTAAAATGGATGGCTTGATATTAGGGTTACTAGGAGTCAGTTCCTGCAATGAAGCGGATAATTGGAGGTATTACATAGGAGTTGAAAGCAGTAAGTCGCTAGAGGGTGAATTGGAAGAGTTAATTGTACCAAAAGCAACCTGGGCTGTATTCACTGGAGAAGGTAGTAATCAGTCAATACAGGAGCTAGAAAAAAGAATAGTAACAGAATGGCTACCAACTTCGGGGTATGAATATGGGGACGCACCAGATATTGAAGTGTACTTAAATGCAGACCCTGAAAATACAAAGTATGAGGTGTGGATTCCTGTTGTGAAAAAGGAGGACTAAAATGGTTCATTTAGTATACTGTGATAATGAAGGGAAGAGTGGAGAAAAGGTTCTTGATAAGATTTTAGCTGGAACAAAAACTATGGTGGTGCGTGGCGCAGCAGGTAGAAAGATACCACATAGCAGGGTGCTTGAAGGTGAAGTTCTGTATTTTATGCAAAAAGGAACAAGTAAAATATCTGCTATGGCTATCGTTTCCAAGGTAGAAAATTATATAAAGCTTACTGAGGGCGAAATTACCGAGATTCTTGCAGAGAACCAAGGTAAACTTAATCTTTCTGCAAAGCAGAAGGTGCGTTGGCATAAGAAGTGCTTGTGCTTGGTTGAATTTAAAGAAGTAAAGTCAATAATACCTTTGGAATTTGAACATCAAGGAAATATGGACGATTGGTTAATTATTGAGAAGATTGAAGATGTCGTTATTGGAAGCAGCATTCCATATAATTATGAGAAGTCAAAATTTTAGTCTGGTTTTGCAGGGTGTTAATTGTTGATAAATCTGCACTTACTCTGGAAGTCATTGAATTGATTTTTAAGTGAAATAATGGTATGCTACTAAGTAATAATGTGAAAGAATTAAGAAAGGATGAATTAATCTGATAAAGAAGACAGGGAAAATAACTATTTTAATGATATTAATAGTTGTTATTTTTATATTTGTAATTCATTATTTTTTTATCTATGTCAGGGGAACAGAAATAAGTGAACTAGTTATTAATAGAGAAGATAACATAATACAAATTGAGAAAACTTATGAAACCTCAGAAAAATCAGACATATTAAAAACGTTAACATTAAATGAGGACCAAGAAGATAGGTTAATCTCCCTTATTAATAATACAAAATTTTGTAAAATTATATCTACGGCTGTCCCATATACTGATAAGGAAAGATTCTTAATTACGCTAACAACTTCTGAAGGAATGATTTTATTAAGAATGGAATCCTATGGTGGAGAATTCATAATTATTGATTCATCACCAGGAGATTCTCCACCTGAGCATTGGAAGCTCAAAATTAGGAATAAAAACTGGAAAAAAACACTGGAGGAAATATTGGGGTAAGATAATTTACAACAATTATTGCCCTTTAAGCATAGTTAAAGTTTTTCTATAAGAATCATAACAATACTACTAAAGAAAAGGTGACCAAATTGAAGAAAACGAATGTATTACTAGCAATCATATTGGCATTTGTTATAGCATTTACAAATGCCCCTACAGAGGTTTATGCAGCTTCTTTAAGCAATAAGGCACTTAATTGGGGGTACACAAAAAGCAAAAGCCATAAAACACCAGCTGTTTCAACAACTACTAAGGGATTACTTGAAAAATATGATGGGTATTATGTTTATAATACAAAGAAAAAATATATTTATCTTACCTTTGACCTGGGTTATGACAATGGTTATACCAATCAAATCCTTGATGTATTAAAAGACCATGACATACAAGCAACCTTCTTTGTATGTAAAGCTGCAATTACCGCTAATCCAAAAGCAATTAAACGAATGGTTAAGGAAGGGCATATCGTAGCCAACCATACCGTTAAGCATATTCCTTTTTATAAGCAGTCCAAGAGCTCGCTTAAAGAAGAGCTGGAAGGAGTGGAAAAGGCTTATGAAAAGGTAACTGGGGAGAAGATGGCGAAGTTTGTTAGACCACCAGAAGGTGGTTATAGTGAAAGAGCACTTGCATATACTCAGGAACTAGGTTACACCTCCATCTTCTGGAGCATTGCATTGCCCAATGACTGGAATTTAAAGAATCAACCTTCTAAGAAGACTACACTGGATTTATTTAAAAATCAACATCACAGAGGTGCAATTGTTTTACTTCATGGCGTTTCTCCTATGGTAGCGGATAATTTGGATGCTATGCTGACTCAGCTTGAAAAGGAAGACTATGAGTTCAGACTGGTGAGTGATATGGCGAAGGTGGAAGAAACAAAGGTGGAAGAGACAGAGAGCAAGAAATAAAGAGCAAGAAATAAAGAGCAAGAAATAAAGAGAATGAAATAAAGAACAAGAAATAAAGAACGAGAAACAAAGAGCAAGAAATAAAGAGCTAGAAATAAGAGTAAGAAATATAGGGCAAGAAATAACGGTATATAATAAAGAAAGTAACCCAATATACATAAAGGTTTAATTGTAAAGTGAAAGAAAATAAAAAGAAAGTAAAGAGAAAAATATATGATAGAACTACATAAGGTTGACGATAAAAATATATGGAATATAATTAAACTGTCTGTGAATGCAGACCAGGAAAATTTTGTAGCCACTAATACCCAAAGTATATTACAGGCTTATACTACGATTACTTCAGGTGGCATCGCATTACCCTTTGGTATGTATGAGGACGATTGTCTCGTTGGATTTGTTATGTTTGCCTACGGAACCAATGGAGAAGATGATTTACCGAAGGTTGCTGATAATAGTTATTGCATCTGGCGTTTTATGATTGACAAGGAATATCAAAATAAAGGTATTGGAAGAAAAGCGTTGCTAGCCGCCATAGATTACATTAAAACAATGCCCTGTGGTGAAGCTGATTATTGCTGGCTATCCTATGAACCAGAGAATGAAGTTGCAAAGAAACTTTATACCTGGGGAGGTTTCGAGGAAACCGGTGAGATCTGCGGAGATGAGGTTGTATCTGTTTTAAAACTAAGATAGGCTTAAGTCGCAGGAGCAATTCCTTTAATTAAATAAGCGATATGATAGAAAGACCAACCAATTAACTTAAGTATGAATTCAAATACTCTGGTTAATTGCTTGGTCTTTATTTGTAAAATAGTATGTTTTTATAATAATTTGCAATAGTACAGAACACTTATCCAAAGAATTATAAGTCATATCAGGTAATATTAATCAAATGACTGGATCTATATTTAGAAGGTGAGATACCAATGGTATTTTTAAAGGCTTTCTGAAAGACTACCGGATCATTATAGCCGGAAATAGTAGCTATCTCTGCTATGGAAAAAGTGTTGTCTTTGAGAAGGCTGCAGGCCTTATTGATTTTATATTGTGTTAAATATTTCTGCGGTGGTGTGTTTAAACACTCTTTAAAAATTGTTGTAAAATAGCTGCGATCTAAGCCTACATAATTAGCAAGGTCCCCTACGGTAATGTGTTCCATATAATTCGTGTGAATGTAGTCGATTGCTTTGCGAATGTATTGACTTTTGGTGGTATGCGGATTTACGGAGTTACTTTGTTGTGCGTTTTCAACTAATTCCGCAAACAGGGAATAGAGCAGGGATTGAATACGCAGATTCGTACTATGGGTATATTCGTTATTTACCTTAACCATTTCTAACATACAATTCTTTAGCTGGTCGCCTCTGGTAAATTTAAAGATTGGCTCTTCTTGGGTGATTTCAGATAAACGAAGGTAATTATAAGCATTTAAGCCATGAAAGCCCACCCATACATACTCCCAAGGATTTTCAACACTTGCAGAGTAGATAGTAACTTCGTTTGGACTTAATAAAAATCCTTCATTTTCTTTTAAGTGGTATACTTTATCCTTCACTCTTAAGGTACCTTCGCCGGACAGAACATAGTGAATTACATAATGTTCTCTTATTGCGGGACCCCAGGTATGTCCCGGAAGGCAAGAGGATATGCCGCAGTAGTACATATATAGTTCGGAAGAGTTGGTATTATCATTAAAATGTAATTCCTTCATAGTGTCATCCGTATAGATTTCCTTCAAATAGGAATTAAGATTACTTACTGTTTTACCATCATCGGATAAAAGCTCACAATGTTTTACTCTCATAGATAACACCTTCCCTTTTGGTACTTTACATAATGTCCTTAATATTATAGCACGGATGAGCCGAGAATATCAACCGTGCGCTTCTGAAGTGTCCTCTAAAAACCATCCCAATAAATAAACAGGTTAACAGCTGAATACACACAAAAAGACAATAAAAAGTATCAAAACCCGTCTTACCCATATAAGGGGCAGATGGTATTATGTTTAATGTCTAATATTATAATTTAAGCGTCAAAAGCCTTCCTTAACTAAAAGAGATGAATATGAGTGTATATAAGTCTTATTCATTATTCAAGACTGGATTGGCTTTTGTCATTCGCAACATATGATGTAGGCATATATGCCGTAAGAAAGGGTTGGTTATTATGGGAGAAAAAAGATACAAATTTTCAGAATGTGTAACACATTGTGGCTTTCAAAATTTACCCAATGTGGAACGATTCTTCAATTTATATGAGGAAGATGTCCAGAGTGAGATAATTGAGAAGAAATTTTTACAAGACTGCTATCAAAAGTATAGGTTACCAGAGGATAAAATTGGGCAGCTGGAGAAGGCTTTGAAGGAAATTGAAAATGACTCTATCCTAAGTTACTTCACTGGATTTTTGATTTGGGATATGTGCCAGGCAATGAAACGGTTCGAGGATAATTATTATACAAACTTAATACCGACATGTTTACATAATTATCAGGATTACTATTCCTTTATTCTATTATTAGCATGTGTAAAACCTTCTATGGGAATCCTTGAGAGGCGGGGAGTTCCATTAAAATACTATGAAGAGATACCACCTACCATGATGAAAAGGCAGTTTGAAAAATGGATAACGACAGAGGATATCACCGTGAGTGACTTCCCCTGGGATATTAATTTCTATACATGCTCCATATTTCTGATGGACAGATTTTACTTTATACCCTGCAAACTGGAAGAAGAAATTAGTGTGTACCGAAACTGTAAGGACAATCGAGTATTAGCACTACAGCACGCAAACTTTACATTTCGCCGAGACGGTCAGTTTAATGGAACGAATGATATCTATGATGAAATGGGTAAATTCGAGTCACAGTGGGAAGAAGATGCGGCGACAATACAGGCAAACGCAATTAATCCCATGGGCTATGTGGAAAAGATCCCGGTAGTATTACAGAAATCGGATTGGAAGTTGGCTATAACGAAAGGGGATATACTGCTGGCTTTCCATATCCCGGATGGTCCTGGATATACACCTCAAAAAGTTAGAAGCTGTATGGAATTAGCATTAAAATTCTACGCGAAGTATTTCAGTGAATTAGATATTAAGGGGTTTTGGAGTGAAAGCTGGTTGTATGATTCCAGACTTTCTTTAGTTATGGACTATGAGAAGAGTAATATTGTGAAGGTTCAAAGACTGTTCTATCGTTATCCCATTAAAACCAGTGACACGATGCTATTGGAGAGGGTATTTGGAGATAAAAATGTCGACTTATCTAAGGTAAATAGCAAAAGCTCCTTACAAACAGCAATTATCAATTATATGAAAACAGGTGCACGTTTCAATACTCTTAGTATGTTTGTTCTTAAAGAAGAGGTTGCCGGACTAGAGGATTGTCCGTATTTATCTGAAAGTGATAACTTGAAATTTAAGGCAGTTGTTGATAGTCATCTGGAATAGAGCAAACCTTGTGGATAAATGGTATCGAGTTAGCAATAAAGAAGATAAATATGTCATTGTTAAAGAAAGCGAGAAATTGAAATAGGACAGATGTAATTCAAATATTTAAATACTGATAAGAGCTAAGCGAAAGGAATGGTTATATGACAAGAGAGGAATATTGCTCAAAAATAGAAGAAGTCATAAGCAACATGAATTTTCAAGGTGAATGTTCACAGTATGAACGCTATGGAAATGGTCATATCAACGATACGTTTGTTGTATATGCCAAGCAGGAGGCTGGAACCGAAATTCGCTACATTCTGCAAAGAATCAATCATCAGATTTTTCAACAGCCTGGGCAACTGATGAAGAATATTGTAGGTGTGACGGACTTTATAAAAAATAAAATTCATCAAACGAACGGCGATGTAAGGAGAGAAACCTTAAATGTTGTGAGAACGAAGTCTGGAAATGATTATTACATAGACAGCATAGGAGCTTATTGGAGAGCTTATCTATTTATTGAGAAGGCTACCTCTTATGATGCTGTAGAAAAACCGGAGGATTTTTATCAGAGTGCTGTGGCCTTTGGTCGCTTTCAAAATTTGCTTTCTGATTATCCTGCAGAGACACTTTACGAAACAATAAAGGACTTTCATAATACTCCAATTAGATTAAAAGCCTTAAAGAAAGCAGTTGAAACGGATTCCTTTGGAAGAGTGGGGCAAGTCACCAAAGAACTTGATTTTATCTATAAACAGGAGAACTTTACCCATACATTAATGGATTTATATCAGGAGAAAAAACTTCCCCTTAAAGTTACCCATAATGATACCAAGCTAAATAATATCCTGATTGATGATGAGACAGGTAAAGCAATCTGTGTCATTGACTTGGATACCGTGATGCCCGGATTTTCAGTAACTGATTTTGGTGATGCCATACGTTTTGGAGCAACAACAGCTGCAGAGGACGAGAAAGATTTGGATAAGGTTAATTTACGACTTGATCTTTTTGAATTATATACCAAGGGTTTTCTGGAAGGGTGTAAGGGCAGCCTAAGTGAAACGGAGATAGCAATGCTGCCGGTTGGTGCAAAGCTGATGACCTTAGAATGCGGTATCCGGTTTTTGACGGATTATTTGCAGGGAGATACCTACTTTAGAATTCATCGTAAAGGTCACAATCTGGATCGAGCCAGGACACAATTAAAGCTGGTGGCAGAGATGGAAAAGAACTGGGATGAGATGGCAGCTATTGTGAAGAAAGCAGACTAAAAATATAACATGGAGGGTGTACGGTGTCTATATTAGTTACTGGTGGAGCAGGATATATTGGAAGTCATACCTGTGTCGAGTTATTGAATCAAGGATATGAGGTTGTAGTAGTTGATAATTTAATTAACTCCTGCGAGGAGTCCTTAAATAGAGTAAAACAGCTTACCAATAAGGATATTAAGTTTTATAACGTAGATTTACTGAATAAAGAACGTCTTACAGAAGTATTTGAGCAGGTAAAGCCGGAGGCTGTCATCCATTTTGCGGGATTAAAAGCGGTAGGTGAATCAGTAGAAAAACCCATGGAGTATTATCGCAATAATATTGTGGGAACTCTAAATCTTTGTGAGGTGATGAAAACAGCAGGAGTAAAGAACCTGGTATTTAGTTCTTCTGCTACTGTGTATGGAGACCCGGCTACGGTGCCGATAACCGAAGATTTTCCTTTGTCTGTTACAAATCCCTACGGCAGAACGAAGCTGATGGTTGAAGAAATACTAAAGGACATTTATGCAGCCGATCGTTCCTGGAATATTATTATTCTTCGTTATTTCAATCCCATTGGTGCACATAAGAGCGGCAGGATTGGCGAAAATCCACTGGGTATACCCAATAATTTAGTACCTTACATCACCCAAGTGGCAGTGGGTAGATTGAAATGTGTCGCTGTATTTGGTTCCGATTATGACACTCCCGATGGTACAGGAGTGCGAGATTATATTCATGTAGTTGATTTAGCACTGGGTCATTTAAAGGCAATTGAAAGATTGAAGCATACATCTGGACTAAACACCTACAATTTGGGAACCGGAAATGGATATTCCGTTCTGGAAATGATTCAGGCATTTTCAAAGGTATGCGGTAAGGAAATTCCCTACCAAATGAATCCAAGGCGTAAAGGTGATATTGCAACCTGCTATGCTGACCCTGCTCTTGCCAAGAAGGAGCTGAACTGGAAAGCAGAACGCGGACTTAAGGAAATGTGTGAGGATGCCTGGAGATGGCAAAGTGGGAATCCGATGGGATACCAAATATAAAAATATATAAGGGCTAAACAGACAAGTAGCCGCTAATAGGAGCTATTTATTAAATACAGAATTAACAAGCTTTAATAAATACAAAAGTAGTTTACAATCCCCAAAATAGAACACGTTGAATTCGATTAGGAAGGAAAAATCATGCCCATAGTTTATCATGAAAAAGCAAGAGAGTTTCATTTATACAATAACGAAATCAGCTACTTAATGCAAATAATGAACAATGACCAAATGGCAAATTTATATTATGGAAGTCGTATCAGAGACCGTGAGGGTTTCGGGTACCTTGTTAGGACAAAGTATTGTTCACAAGCCACCTATACTTCAGAGGATGAGGAACGTAAGTTATCTTTACAATATATCCAGCAGGAATATCCTTCTTTCGGAACCTCGGACTTTCGTTATCCAGCTTTCTGCATAAAGCAATCCAATGGCAGCAGTATAACTAATTTTACCTATAAATCACATTGTATATTACCCGGTAAGAAGAAGTTGCCCGGTCTTCCTGCAACCTATGTGGAGAGTAACGAGGAAGCAACGACTTTAGAAATTACGTTGTGGGATGAATTGATCCATACGGAACTAATTCTAAGCTACACCATCTATGAAGAACTACCAGTTATAACCCGGAATGTAAGATTTATAAATCACGGGGAAGAAGCCATTTGTTTGGACAGAGCTATGAGCGCTTGTATTGATTTGCCCGATGATGATTACTCAATGGTGCATTTAGTTGGTGCCTGGGGAAGAGAGCATTATGTCAAGGAAAGAGAGCTGGACGAAGGTATTCAGGGTATCTACAGCATGCGTGGCTCCAGCAGTGCAGAGCATAATCCTTTTCTGGCTCTAAGAAGAAAGAATACCACGCAGTATAGTGGTGAGGTCTATGGATTTGCATTAGTCTATAGCGGTAATCATTTGGAGCAGGTGGAGGTTGATCACAATAATATGACCCGTGTCCTAATAGGGATTCATCCAGATAGCTTTCAATGGGAACTGGCAGAGGGAGAAATGTTCCAGACCCCCGAAGCAGTCCTGGTATACTCCGATGAAGGACTGAATGGCATGAGCCAGACCTATCATCAATTATTCCGCACGAGGCTGGTAAGAGGCTACTGGAGAGATAAGGCTAGACCGGTACTGGTGAATAATTGGGAAGCAACTCAGACAGATTTTACCGAAGAGAAAATTCTGCATCTGGCAGGAAAAGCAAAGGAATTAGGAATTGAGCTGCTGGTACTGGATGACGGCTGGTTCGGAGATCGTGACGGTGAAAAATCCGGCTTAGGGGACTGGTATGTTAAAAATAATAAGAAATTACCAGATGGAATTGAGGGCTTGGCTGATAAAATTGAAGGTCTTGGTATGAAATTCGGTTTATGGTTTGAGCCAGAGATGGTGAATAAGGATAGTGATTTATTCAGACAGCATCCAGACTGGGTAATACATACACCGGGAAGATTTCAATCACCGGGAAGATTCCAGCATGTTCTGGACTTTAGCAGGGCAGAAGTGGTGGATTATATTTATGGGCTAATGGATCAATGCCTGTCAAAAGCAAAAATATCATATGTAAAGTGGGATATGAACCGATATATTACAGAAGGTTATTCCGTAGCACAGCTGCCTCAGTATCAGGGTAAGGTATTTCATCAATATGTTCTGGGTGTCTACGATTTATATGAGCGTTTAACCAGCAGATATCCATACATATTGTTTGAATCCTGCAGCAGCGGAGGAGCAAGGTTTGATCCGGGGATGTTATATTATGCCCCTCAAGCTTGGGCCAGTGATAATTCGGATGCTGTTGACCGCGTTAAAATTCAATACGGAACCTCCTATGTATATCCTCTTTCCAGTATAGGAGCACATGTGTCCCATGTTCCGAATCTGCAGAACGGTAGAACCACACCCTTATCCACCAGAGCAAATGTTGCCTTCTTCGGTGCCTTTGGTTACGAGATGGATCTGACTGAATTAAGTGTGGAAGAAGCAGGTCAAGTGAAAGAACAAGTGGCATTTTATAAGAAATATCAAGAGCTGTTGCATAAAGGTACCTTTTATCGGTTGGATAATCCATTTACCCAGGATATTGGTTCTTGGATGGTGGTTTCAGAGGATAAGAATGAGGCTTTGGTTGGTTATTACCGTTTGAACCTATCAGTTAATAGCGGATGGAAATATTTAAAACTTGCAGGCTTAGCTCCGAACAAGCTTTACCTTGTGGATCAGGGAAGACAGCTATCTTACGGGGATGAATTAATAAAGATTGGATTTATGATTAACGAGTACGAGTGGGAGATGGAGAATATCGAATATGGCTCTAAAATAGTTCATTTGTTGTGTGAAGAAAAAGATACTGGATTATAGAAAAAGTATGGAAAATACATAAAGTGCACATATTACATGTTGTATTTTATTTATCTATGGTGAAATGATACAACAAATCATCTTATTTGCCCAACAATACTTCATATAAATGAGGAATTTCCTGTGCTATAATCTGTCTGTAAACAGTTAATATGTTGTTCTAGTTTTACCCAAAATAATAGTTTTCCGTAAGAATGGAGGAGTTTTATGAAACGAAAGGCAATTTCAATCTGTCTAATTGCATTATTGGGTTTAGGCACAGTACTTTCTTCAAAAGATATTGCTTCAGCAGAAGAAGCAGGTGATACGGATTATACAGAACACGTAATTGAAGCAGGAGAATCCTTTGAGGGTAATCCGTTAAAGGGCTTTGTCCCCTATGATGAGATAACGACGGGAGTTACTACAGATTTTCCTCATAGTATGGAATGGTTTTATGTTCCGGTAAAAGATGTGCAAACAGGAATGGATAGCTTTGATTGGACAGCACTTGAAGAACGTTTAGATGCAGTTGCAGCAAGAGGACACCAGGCGGTATTCAGGCTTTATTATGACTATCCAGCTGTGGAGTCGGGTGTACCCCAGTTTTTAGTTGATGCGGGACTGGAACTTAGATATTATGATGAGCCGGATAATTTAGGCGGTGACGGATATAGCCCAGATTACAGTAATGAAGAATTTCAAACATCTATGATGAACTTGATACATGCTTTTGGTGAGAAATACGATGGAGATCCTAGAATTGCATGTATTACCCTTGGTTTGTTAGGTTTTTGGGGTGAGTGGCATAATTGGCCTTATGATGAAGACACCTCCGATGACAAACCGGATTGGAGCATTACCTCTGAACTTTATACCAAAGTTCTGGAAGCTTACGATGCAGCCTTTGACACAACGCTTTTGGTGGTAAGAGAACCGAAGTGGGGAGTTGATAACGAAACGCCGGATATTGGGTTTCATGACGATTCCTTTGCCTATGCAACCTTAACAGCAGATGCAGGCGGACAGACTTGGAGCTTTATGCAGAAGTTATTTGATCTGAAGGTTCAAGACAAATGGAAAACAAATGTAATAGGAGGAGAAGTATATCCACCTAGTCAGGCTACACTTTTCTCCGAGGAGAAGTGGGAAGGGGATTCCGGTCAAAGTTGGGCAGCTTGCCTAGACCAAACCCACGTAACCTGGTTGATCAATGAGAAAGTAAAAACCTATACAGGAGAGGATTTAACTGCAGCAAAGATTGCCTCCAATCAAATGGGTTACGATTTTCAGGTAGATAAGGCTTATTTCAAAGATATATTAGATGACAATTCTCTGTATTTAAAAATTGATATAAAGAATATAGGTATTGCACCTTTTTATTATGATCACACCCTGTGGCCAGTAGCAATCGGTGTACTGAAGGATGGAGAATTAGTGAAAAGCTGGAGCACCAATTGGGATTTAAACACCATACCAGCTGATGCCACCGTCAATTCTTTTGGTTATACGGTAGATGGCACAGATTTGGAGAGTGGTTCTTACACTTTAGGCATTAAAGTAATCAATCCTCTGGAGAACGGTAATGTTCTCGGATTTGCAAATGCAAACCAAAGAGCAGATGGATGGTTGGAATTAGGAAATGTTACAGTTGATAATGCGACAGCCTCTGATACAACTGGTAATGCAGAAAGTACTTCTTCCGAGGTTCCCAAAACAGGAGAAGGCAGCTTAAGCACATTCCTTTCCTTACTTATGCTAGCAGTAATCGCTATAGGCAGTATTTTTTATAAATTTAAGAGAAGAACCACAAAGATATAACAGGAACCACGAAGTAATGCTTTTAAACCAAAACATAAACTAACTGGCAAAAGTATAAACAGAAAAGATTAGAGAGGATATAAGGTTGAAGAAAAATTTTTCAACTTTTAACGCGAAGGTAGAGTGAAGTATCAACAAAGCTTTGCACTGTTAGAGCAATTCATTAATAACAACAAATATTAGAAGTTTGTTGTATTAAGAAAAGGTCCTCAAAAAATAGAAAGGCACGGGTATAACATGAAGATAGCTGTAATTGGGGCAGGACAGAGAGGAATGATATATGCAGAGTATGCGAATACATATTCCGATGTGGAAATTAATGCAATCGTTGATCCATCGAAGGAAAGAAGGACTTATGCAGCAGAGAGGTTGAATTTATCAAGTGAAATGCTGTTTGATAACGTAGATAGTTTCTTTCAGCAAGGAAAGCTGGCAGATGCGGTAATTATCGCATCCATGGATCGGGATCATTATAAGCAGACAATGAGGGCACTGGAATGCGGATATCATATACTTCTGGAAAAGCCCATATCCCCTAATCCTAAAGAATGTATGGAGATCATGGAATGTGCCAATGCCAAAGGACTTAATGTAATCGTTTGTCATGTACTAAGATACACCAACTTTTTCACGACAATTAAGTCAATTCTTGACAGCAGGGAATTGGGAAATGTGATAACAATTGAGCACAGTGAAAATATTGGAAACTTTCATATGGCACATTCCTTCGTAAGAGGTAATTGGAGAAGATCAGATTTATCAAGCCCTTTAATCATGCAAAAATCCTGTCATGATATGGATATTTTAGCTTGGTTAGTGG
>JAFACO010000345.1 GCA_023425485.1 Bacillota bacterium | reverse complement strand
GTGAAAGCACAACTTGAGATTATAAAAGAAAGAGATAAGGATTATCATTGCTATATAACGGTATTAGAGGAAGAAGCTTATGCACAGGCAGCAGCGGTTCAAAAACGTATTGATGCTGATGAGTTAGAGGATTCACCTCTTGCCGGGGTACCGATGGCAGTAAAGGATAATATCTGTACCAAGGGTGTTAAGACCACTTGTGCATCGAAGATTCTTTACAATTTTGAACCTATCTATGATGCAACTGTAATAGATAAGTTAAAAAAAGCAGGAGCAATCATTATAGGTAAGACGAATATGGATGAGTTTGCAATGGGAAGTACCACCGAGACTTCACATTTTGGAGAGACAAAAAATCCCTGGGATACCAGTAAAGTTCCCGGCGGTTCCAGCGGTGGTTCTGCGGCAGCTGTTGCAGCAGAAGAAGCCTTTTATGCCCTTGGCTCTGATACGGGCGGGTCCATTCGCCAGCCTGCAAGTTATTGTGGTGTAACCGGAATTAAGCCTACTTATGGGACGGTTTCTCGTTATGGGTTAATTGCCTATGCGTCTTCATTGGATCAGATTGGTACCTTTGCAAGAAATGTATCTGATTGTGCAGCAGCACTTGAAGTAATCTCGGGACAGGATGAAAAAGATTCCACCTGTGCAGCTACAGAAAGCTATCAATATACAAAAGCGCTTGTGGATGATGTCAAGGGAATGCGAATTGGCATACCGAAGGATTATCTGGGAGCTGGTCTTGAAGCAGATGTAAAGACAAAAATCTTTGAAGCAGCAGAGCTTTTAAGAGAGAAAGGTGCAATTGTGGAGGAATTCGAGCTTCATAGTGTTGATTTCGCAGTTCCTTCCTATTATGTAATTGCCTGTGCAGAAGCAAGCTCCAACCTTTCCCGCTTTGATGGCGTAAAATATGGCTATCGCGATCCAAAAGCAGAAGGACTTCAGGAAGTTTATAAGCTTACCAGAAGTGAAGGCTTTGGCAGCGAGGTAAAACGAAGAATGATGATAGGTGCCTTTGTATTAAGCTCTGGATACTATGATGCATTTTACAATAAATCACTTAAAGTCAGATCAATCATCAATGATGGTTTTCAAAAGGCTTTTGAAAAATATGATATTATCCTTGGACCTACCGCACCAGAAACAGCACCGGGTCTTGGAGAAAGCTTATCCGATCCTTTGAAAATGTACTTATCCGATATCTATACAGTATCCGTTAATCTTGCAGGACTTCCCGCTATCAGCCTTCCCTGCGGTAAAGATTCCAAAGGCTTGCCGGTTGGGTTACAGTTAATTGGAAAGCACTTTGGCGAAATGGATATTATCCGTGCAGCCTATAGCTTTGAGCAGGCACTGAAATATGAAAGACCTGCATCAATTGCAGCAGGAAAGGAGGCATAACCATGAGAGCATATGAAACCGTAATAGGACTCGAAGTACACGTGGAGCTTGCCACCAAATCAAAGATCTTTTGTGGATGTACCACCCAATTTGGTGGAGACCCAAATACACATGTATGCCCGGTTTGTTCCGGTATGCCAGGAACACTTCCGGTATTAAATAAACAAGTAGTTGAATTTGCTATGGCAGCAGGCCTTGCACTTAATTGTACCATTACACAGAAATGTAAGTTTGACCGTAAGAATTATTTCTATCCTGACCTTCCAAAGGCTTATCAAATCTCACAGTTATATCTTCCAATCTGCAGAGATGGTGGTATTGAAATTGAAACAGAGTCAGGTAAAAAGACAGTACGTTTACACGAAATCCATATGGAAGAGGATGCGGGTAAATTAGTACATGATCCCTGGGAAGATTGCACCTTAGTTGATTATAATCGTTGTGGTGTTCCACTGATTGAAATTGTAAGTGAACCTGACATGAGATCAGCCGAAGAGGTAATTGCTTACTTAGAAAAATTAAGATTAATCCTTCAATACCTTGGGGTATCTGATTGTAAGATGCAAGAGGGTTCCCTGCGTGCCGATATTAACCTTTCGGTTCGTGAGGTTGGCGCAAAAGAATTTGGTACCAGAACCGAGATGAAAAATATGAACTCCTTTAAAGCAATTGCAAGAGCCATTGAAGGAGAACGTAAACGTCAGATTGAATTAATCGAAGATGGAAGAAAGGTTATTCAGGAAACCAGACGGTGGGATGATAATAAGGATACCAGTTTTGCTATGCGTTCCAAAGAGGATGCACAGGATTATCGGTATTTCCCAGAACCAGATCTTCCTCCCATTGAGATTAGCGATGAATGGTTATTGTCAATTAAGAACCGTCAGCCGGAGCTTCGAGATGAGAAGATGCAGCGCTATGAGAAGGAATTTGATATACCAACCTATGATGCTTCCATTATTACAGGCTCTAAGCATTTAGCTGATTTATTTGAGGAAACGGTTGCTCTCTGTGGTAAACCCAAGGAAGTTTCCAACTGGTTAATGGTTGAAACCATGCGTTTACTGAAGGAACAGGAAATGGAGCCAGAAGCCATCAGCTTCACCCCTGCACAGCTTTCTGCCTTAATTATGTTAGTGGATGGCAACAAGATTAATCGTACCGTTGCCAAGGAAGTCTTTGAAAAAATCTTCAAGGAGAATGTTGATCCGCAAGAATACGTGGAAAAGAATGGTCTTGGTATGGTAAATGATGATGGACTTCTTCGTACTACCATTGAAAAGATTGTTGCAGACAGCCCTCAATCCGTAGCTGATTATAAGAGTGGTAAGGTTAAAGCCATGGGCTTCATTGTTGGTCAGACCATGAAGGAAATGAAGGGAAAAGCAGATCCAGGAATGATTAATCAGATAGTAAAAGAAATTCTTGATCAACAATAAAAACAGCGCGACTATGTACTTGCAAACCACATAGCTGCTAATAATGATAATGTATATAAGTCTGGAATGCCGTATTATCAGGCAATCCAGACTTTTTTCTACAATGGGCATCAATAAAAACCACACTAATGCAAAGCTAGATGGATAATATTGTGAAAGTCAAATATTCTCCATATTGTATAACTGTAATACTTAAGTTATAATGTAGACATACAGTTTTTACTAAAGAAAAAGATATTTATGAGATAGTATGGAGGGTTACGATGGAAGAGAGAAGAAAATCTAGACGATTACCGGCAACAATGTCATTGGAGATACTACATTTATATAAGCAGGATAATGTACAGGTAAGTGATTTAAATGCACCAATTGAAGTAATTAATATTTCAAGAGAAGGTATAGGCTTTATTTCTGAAAGTGTTCTACCACTGGGTTACTATTTCAATGCAAATATCAGCTTAGGAGACAATGGTGATACCCTTCATACTGTGGTTGAGATTATCCGCAGTCAAGCCTTAGAGGATAAGAAGACACTATATGGTTGTGAATTTGTTGGAATGGCTACTGTCTTAGGTTATATTTTCGATGAATATGAAGAGAAGATAGATCAAAACGCAGAGTAATTTAGTGAATGTAGAATAAAATAGAGTTAAAATTAGATAGAAAGGACCTAAATAAATTATTGATGTGACCTCCCAATCGTTAGATTTTTAGGTCTAACTTTTGGGGGTCAGTTCAAATTTGTTTAGGTCCTTTCTATTTATGACAAGTGAAACGACTTGTCGATTCCTCTTGCTAAATTACTGATGTTTATATTTTGCATATCAGGTCCTGATATCAAAGGAATAACGCTTAACAGCATCCGGTTGCAGGGAATCTTCCAGTGTACCGCTGATTATATCAGGAGTTATGGCTTCCTGATGAATACTTGCGGTAACATGATAGCCCTTTGCTTCTAAGGCTTCAGTCAATGAAGGAAGATTAACTCTTAATAGGTTACAGGAAGCTTCGTTTTCCATATGAAACGATACCTGCAGCATATCACGTGTCATGGATAGCTTAATATTCATAGAACCCAGGTGGGTCATATCTAAATGAATCAGCACACTAAGAGGTTCATCGCTTATAGCGGTGGATTTTTTTCTAGTCATTACATAGAGATCAGCATGACTTAGCTGTTCTTTGAATTGAACAGGAAGGGGCAGATAGGTAAATACATTTTGAAAATCCCTTAATAGTCCTACGGTGTTTTGCAAATTCTGCACAGGTTCTTGTAGAGAACGAACGGCAGAATTCTCTTCGATATTCTTTAGAAGATGATGAATAGAACCAAGATCTTTTTCGACCTGTTGATATAAGTTGTTAACTTCCTCTTGCATAGCAACTTTTTCAGGTGTAAGTGTCCATCGCTGTAATAAGGCTTCCTCCAACAGTTTGGCGTAGAGTGGAGTTTGAAGAAAGTGCAGTGCATTCGTATCCCTCTTCTGCAACGCAGTTTGAATAAAGCCTAGGACCTCCTTCATAGGTAAAGTTCCCTCCAATAATTGTTGCTTGGTGGAGGACTCTATTGGCAACTCTGAAAGTAGGTCTGCAATTTGAGATCGATCTGCTGGACCTAGAAGTTCATTTAGCAAAGGCAGAGATTTGCCAGAAGCTAGTGGGATGCCGCCGGGGACATCGGCTATGATATTTGTTGTAGTTGCCACGGAAGAGGCATTACTTAATAAAGATTGATTACCAAAGGTGGCTTGATCTTGTATTGTAGCCGTAGATTGCTCAATGTTACTGATATCTTCAGGATATAAAAGGTTAATCAGGCTTTGATTTGTATTTATCAAGGTTGCTCTAAGTACGGAACCTGCTGAACCAGAGGCTTGTAAAGCAGAAGGTTGACTTGCCTCTAAGGTATCATGAATGATAGCATTTTCACCACTTACAGTTGAGGAGTAACTGGGATTGGCTGCGGTGAACAACTCTGTTATATTTTTGGCAGTCTGATTTATCTGATTAGTAAGCTGTGCTGCACCTTTCAGTAATTCGTTTATTTGATTAAGATTACTTAGATTAAGTGGTATGTTATTTTTATACATAAAAATCAGTGTTGCAGGTGATGACTCTGTATTAGCTTGTGAAAGACGAATAAAGTTTTGCAAAGTCGTGGTATCAATGGGTAATTGATGCTTCAGCATTTCACTTACCAGCAAACGATTTCGGTCTGTATTTGGCAGCATTGCGGCATTCAAAGCTTTCATTATCATTGCGTCATTGATAGCTAAAGGATTATCAGGACGAAATGTTAAGAGAATCTGATTTAAACTATTTTCGGAAACGATGAAGCTAGCCTGTTGTCCGATGGATAAAGGAATATTCCCTGCTAATTTTGCAGATATAATCTGATTCCCCGGTTCTATTTGAATTTTGACTTCCTGATAGCGAAGATCAACGATTTGACCTTTTACAATTTGACCTTCCTTTAAAGGCGGCATGGATTTATCATCATTAGCTGTATGCAGGGCAGCAGATTTAGCTTTAGTAGTTTCAATATTAGAAGATTTCGCCTTACTCTGCTGCGAGGTTCTTAATTTATTTGATATATCCAAAGCATTCGCCTCCTTTTTATGTCCTTGTATAATAGTTTTATTGAATTGTAGTCTGATGTATATATCGGCAAATTAGGCGATTTTATTAACATTAATAGGTGGGTATAAAAACTTTAAATTATTAATGAAAAAATGGAGATTACCTTATATAAATAGGTTTATTCCATTAATATTCTAATAAAATAATGTAATTACAAAAAAAGTTAATCAAATTACTTGCATTCTAGAATAAACTATATTATAATCAGCTCAATAAAAACAAAGGCGTTTTTAGACTTCAAGTTGGAAGTCTAGAGGCGCTTTTTTTGATGTTTCAATGAAATATCAAAACGCTCCCCCAGGCGATGCCGACCACGCTCGGTCAAGTTAATTTGAATTAAGTTGCTGTTAAATAAAATAAAGGAAGAGGAATGCATATGAACGAAAAAAGACGAGAGGAAATTACACAGGTTCCAGAGGGATTATATGATCCTAGATTTGAACATGATAATTGTGGTATTGGTGCAGTAGTACACATGAAGGGTCTTAAAACTCATGAAACTGTTGAGAATGCCTTAAAAATTGTTGAGAATTTAGAACACCGTGCCGGTAAAGATGCCAATGGGCAGACTGGAGATGGTGTTGGTATTCTCCTTCAGATATCCCATAAGTTCTTTTCAAAGGTAACGAAACCACTGGGATTTGAACTTGGCGGTGAACGTGATTATGGCGTTGGTATGTTCTTCTTCCCACAGGATGAACTTAGCAGAAATCAAGCAAAGAAAATGTTTGAGATCGTAGTGGAAAAAGAAGGCTTGAAATTCTTAGGTTGGAGAGAGGTTCCAATTGAACCACAGACTTTGGGAGAAAGAGCAATTGAATGTATGCCACACATTTTGCAGTGTTTCATTAAGAAACCAGCGAATGTAGCAAAGGGTGTGGATTTTGACCGCAAGCTTTTTATAGCAAGACGAGTTTTTGAACAGAGTAATGATAATACCTATGTGGTTTCCTTATCCAGCCGTACCATTGTATATAAAGGTATGTTTTTAGTAAAACAATTACGCCTCTTCTTTGGGGATTTACAGGATGAAGCATATGAGAGTGCAATAGCAATTGTACACTCCAGATTCTCCACCAACACTAATCCCAGCTGGCAGAGAGCGCATCCAAATCGTTTGATTGTCCATAATGGTGAAATAAATACAATCCGCGGTAACGCGGATAAGATGTTAGCAAGAGAGGAGACCATGGAATCTGTGCATCTCAAAGGGGAGCTGCATAAGGTTTTGCCGGTAGTCAATGTAGAAGGTTCCGACTCGGCAATGCTCGATAATACCTTGGAATTTTTGGTTATGAGCGGCATGGATCTGCCACTTGCTGTTATGATTACAATTCCAGAACCCTGGAGTAACGATTCTGCCATCAGCAGAGAAAAAAGTGATTTCTATCAGTACTATGCAACGATGATGGAGCCTTGGGACGGACCTGCGTCTATTCTTTTCTCCGACGGTGACATTATGGGAGCAGTACTTGACCGTAACGGTCTTCGACCTTCCCGTTATTATATTACCAATGATGATTATCTGGTGCTTTCCTCCGAGGTTGGTGTACTTGATATACCAGCAGATAAGATTGTTAAGAAGGAAAGACTTCGCCCCGGTAAGATGCTCTTAGTTGATACTGTAAAAGGTCAATTAATTGATGATGAGGACTTAAAGAACAGCTATGCCAACCGCAGACCTTACGGGGAGTGGCTGGATCAAAACCTTGTTATGTTAAAGAGTCTCCATATTCCAAATAAGAAGGTAATCGAGTATTCCGATGAGGAACTTGCAAGACTTCAAAAGGCATTTGGATATACCTATGAGGATTATCGCACTACAATTCTTCCTATGGCCAGCAGCGGACAGGAAGCAGTTGCAGCTATGGGTGCAGATTCACCGATACCGGTATTATCTTCCAGTAATCCTCCCTTGTTCAACTATTTCAAGCAGTTGTTTGCACAGGTAACCAATCCTCCAATTGATGCAATTCGTGAGGAGATTGTTACAGCAACCTCTGTTTATATTGGCGAAGATGGCAATATTCTTGAGGAAAATGCAGAGAACTGTAAGGTATTAAAGGTAAACAATCCAATCTTAACAAATACAGATTTATTAAAAATCCGCTACTCTAAAATACCTGGGTTTAAGGTTGAAGTTATTCCTATGATTTATTATAAGAATACTTCACTGGAAAAGGCGATTGACCATTTATGTGTGGAAGCAGATCGTTCCTATAAAGAAGGTGCTAATATTCTTATCCTTTCCGACCGTGGTGTGGATGAAAATCATGTTGCAATTCCTTCCTTACTGGCAGTATCTGCATTGCAGCAGCATCTCGTTCGTACCAGAAAGAGAACAGCCCTTGCTATGATTGTAGAAAGTGCGGAGCCAAGAGATGTACATCATTTCGCTTGTTTATTAGGCTATGGTGCGTGTGCGGTTAACCCTTATCTGGCACAGGAAACCATCCGTCAATTAATAGATAATAATATGCTGGATAAGGATTATTATGCAGCGGTAGATGATTATAACAAAGCAGTCATTAAAGGTATTGTTAAGATTGCTTCCAAGATGGGTATTTCAACAATTCAATCCTATCAGGGTTCTAAGATTTTTGAAGCAATTGGTATCTGCAAAGAAGTAATTGATAAGTATTTTACCGAAACAGTAAGCCGTGTAGGCGGTATCACGTTAAAAGAAATGGAAAAACAGGTAGACACCTTACATTCCAAGGCTTTTGATCCATTGGGCTTAGATTTAGATCTTACCCTGGATAGCAATGGTTCCCATAAACTGCGCAGCGGTAAAGAGGAACACTTGTATAATCCACAAACCATACATTTGCTTCAGCAGTCCACCAGAACTGGTAATTATGAGATGTTCAAGGAATACTCCAAGCAGTTGACCAAAGAACAGGAAAGAGTTCATTTAAGAGGTCTTCTGGAGATGAGTTATCCGGAAGAGGGTATCTCCGTGGAGGAAGTTGAGAGTGTAGACTCCATCGTTAAACGGTTTAAAACAGGAGCAATGTCCTACGGTTCCATCTCAAAAGAAGCTCATGAGGCACTTGCCATTGCCATGAATCGTTTGGGTGGTAAATCCAACAGCGGTGAAGGTGGTGAGTCACTGGATCGTCTTAAGGTAGGAGAAGATGGACTAAATAAATGCTCTGCAATAAAGCAGGTGGCTTCCGGACGTTTTGGTGTTACAAGTGAATACTTGGTAAGCGCAAGAGAAATTCAGATAAAAATGGCACAGGGTGCAAAACCAGGTGAGGGTGGTCAGTTACCGGCAGAAAAGGTATATCCTTGGATTGCAAAGACCAGACATTCAACACCAGGCGTTGGTTTGATTTCTCCGCCGCCACATCATGATATTTATACGATTGAAGATTTAGCACAATTAATCTTTGACCTTAAGAATGCAAATAAGAATGCAAGAATTTCAGTTAAGCTAGTATCAGAAGCAGGTGTTGGTACCATTGCTGCTGGTGTAGCAAAAGCTGGGGCAGGAGTAATACTGATATCAGGTTATGAC
>JAFACO010000333.1 GCA_023425485.1 Bacillota bacterium | reverse complement strand
CGCCTAGGGAATGGCCGCCGATATACCAACGCTTAATCTGTGTATATTCTTTCATAATATCGAGTGCAGCCTCCGCATCAAAAACAGCTAGGTTAAAAGGCATTTTTGGTAAGACACAGAACACGTTACCATATGCAATTTGCTCTAATATAGGAGCATATGCGGTGTATTCCACCTTACCGCCGGGATAGAAGATAAAACCCACGTCAGAGTTGGAATTTCCAAAGGTTATACAGTTATCGAATTTTTCTATAGTAACTCGATTGCTTTCAAGTGCTTTTTTTGCAGCATCTTTCGAATGACTATAGGCAGAGGTGTAAATAAGGAAGGCTCCTACCATTAATAAAACGAGAGTAATGAATGAAATAAAAATAATCTTAACAAATTTATTTATACGTAAATTCTGTTTCTTCATAGAAACTCCAATCTTTAAATTGATTCTAGCTTTGAGTACATATATAAAGGTTTATTATCTTAATTATATAAGTAGCACTCTAGTTATAATTTTAGTCTAAATGTATTTGATAGTCAATGAACTAAGTTAATTCTACTTTACTGAATTGGTTAAATATGTTAAATTATAAATGGTAAGTATTGGAATTTTAACGTAAAAAATAGCGTATTTACAGGGGGACACATGAGTAGAAAGAAGAAGTTAACTAGAGTATTTGTTGTATTATTAATTCTATTATCTTTTGCAATTCAAGTAATTGAACCGGCTAATGTATCAATAGCTAAAGCTGCCTCAGAATATGTCCCTCCCAAGGGATCAGACAAAGCAGTTTATCAATCAGGTTTGGATTTAAGTAAAAAGAAAGGAACGTATTATACCACAGAGAAAGAAACTTATATTGATACCACAAGATTTGTTATATATTTAGATAAAGGAGTCGAGGTACCTGTAAATATAATTGAACTGTTAAATAGCATTATGAATGCAGTAGAGAAGGAAACTGGTTATAAGTTTTATGTAAAACACTTTATGGATAGAGAATATTGGGGTATGGACGATGAACTAGGCAAATACTTTAGTACAGCCAATGTACTAAAAAAAGTTAATCCTAATCACGAAAAAATTGAAATAGTTGTTCCTAACAAGAATAGAATTATGCATACTTATGCCTCAGGAGAAAATGGATTATTCCTTTCAGAACAGTTTCTTAATCAGCAAAATGGTACGAATTATAACATTATCATGGAGTTATTAAGAATCGTATGGGAAAGGAACGGAAGTAATCTGGGGTATACGTTAGAGGATGGATTTGTTGAATATTATACGGAACTAATTTCCAAAAAATATCCTTCCATCAAAAGTACCTATGATTCGACAAGTCGAATATCAGACTATGAGAACTTGATTTCAGAAGATAATATGGAGAATCTTTTTACCTATAGTACCATAGGTGTAGATAAAAATAAACTTGGTTATCGAATAATCTGCTATATTATTGAAAAGTATGGGAAAGAAAAACTTTTGAAATTACGTAATAATGTGACAGATAAAATTCAAGCAGTGGTACCGATACCTATGGGTATTGTAGTCAAGGAATTTAAAAGTGAATTGTCAAAGAATTTCTTTGTTGAGTTTGCAAAATGGCATAGCAAAAACTTGAAGCGATTTGGCGATAAAGATATGTCGATATATGGTGACTGGTATTATAAAGATGGATCTTTATATAAATATTTTGGGAAAGATAAGAATGTGGTAGTACCTAAATCAGCAGATAATATTGATTATTATGCATTTACTGCAAATGTTACAATGGAGACTATTGAACTTCCTAGTACCCTTAAATACTTACCAACATTTGAGAATTGTGTCAATTTAAAGAAAATTAATATTCCTGATAGTATTACTGTACTTAGTGGATATTCATTTTATGGTTGTTCAAGTTTGAAGGAAGTTATTTTTCCTAAGAAAATTACTGAAATAGGCCCTAATGAATTTACGGATTGTACTGCACTTACAGAAATCAATATACCCGAAGGGATAACAACAATAGGAACTGCTGCATTTTTGGGGTGCACATCGCTAAAAAAAGTTACATTGCCCAGCACATTAAAAGAAATGAATCAAACCGTGTTTTATGGATGTACTAGTTTAGAAAGTATTGTGATACCGAATGGAGTAGAAATCTTATCGCCAGCAATATTTTCCGGCTGTACAAACTTAAAATCTATAAAATTGCCAAAGAACTTAAAAGAAATAGATTTTTCTGTTTTTTGGAACTGTTCCTCATTAAAGAAAATAATATTACCAGATGAACTAACTAAAATTGGGGATTCAGCTTTTAATTTTTCAGGACTTACCTCAATAGAAATTCCAGGTAAAGTTACTGAAATAGGAGATTTTGCTTTTGGTAGTAATAAGTCATTGAAAAAAATCTATATACCCAAAAGTGTAAAAAGTATAGGTGAAAATGCATTTTATAACTGTGTAGGATTTACAATCTACGGAGAAAAAGGTTCTTATGCAGAGACCTATGCGAAAAATCATGGTTATATTTTTGAAGTAATAAAAGCAGCTGAAAGTAATACGAAAGTATATGAGGAAACAAAAACAGAAAAAAATCAGAAAGAGTTATTAATAGACGAGTTAACTGAGTTATTTAATAAGTACTCAACTACTTTGGATGGTGAAAAATCGGAAAAGTATGCTTATGATTTATATGAAGCATATAAAAAAGCTGGTTCAGAGCTTTTTATTAATGTACTTAGTCAATTTGATAAGAAAAAGATATCAAGTGTTAACGGCATACTAAAACTATTAGTTAGTGAAGCTATCCTTACAGACAGTAATAAAGCAATTATTGGATTAAGTAAGGTTTATAATTCTCTTCTAAAGGAGAAGAATTTGTCTGGTATGAAGAAATATATTAACTACGATTTATATACATGGGTTCTATATTATAAAATCACACTGAATATTAACTAAGTTTATAGCCCTAAGGTGAAGCAATGCTGCCGACCCTTAGGGCTTATCTTATAGATATATTGTGGATTATCATTATAATTTATTAGAATTTTAGCAACCCTTTTTTATTTAATTACGAATTAGGCATCCTGTCATCCGATTTATCTGTTTGTTTCTCTTCAACATTTAATACCGAATCATTAAGACTAATTGCTGAAAAATCCTTTTGGTCTAAACTGTTATCAATTGTATCAGGTAAAAAGGCATCCAAATCAGAACTGTCAACAGTTGATGTTTCGTCGGTTTCACCTTCAATTTGATTAACAAGTTCAGTGTTGGCAGTAGTGTTTGATAAATTATTGTTCAATGCTGTGTCGATTGAATCCACAACTTTCGTAAGATTTGAGTTATTATTGGAGTTTACAGTCATGTCAACTGCGGGTATGTTTCGAAATTTTTTATATAATCCGGCAAGTTTATCCCATCCATATAGAGTCACATATGCTACTGTGAAACCGGCAATAATATCGGCAACGATGTAATACCATATAATTACAGAACCACTATAAGAGATATAAGCAAAATATGCCACCAGCGTTAGTGTAATGGATAGTACGATTACTTGTAAGTTCGTTGGAATTTTAGAAAGAATAGCAACACCTTTTGTGACCTCTGTAATAATACTTACAATAAGAGCAAGAAGCCCAATTACTGCAAGTATGGTTGCAAAAGTACTAGCGGTAAAATCCATAATCATTCTCCTTTCACTTGGTATAATTTTGAGTAGTGTATTTTATATTATCGTAACTATTCAGAACTAAGCTCGAAAACCTGAGTTATCCCCTCTGTTGCTGTTCACCAAACAATTACAAATTATCATAGAATTACAACTGTATTAAGTTAATGAATACATAATTAATATATGACAACTGACAACATAGAGTTCGCATTATTCGTGATACATATCCTACGAATTACCTATAAGATAGAGACGGGTTTAATTAGTTTCTTTTTGTAATAAATTAGTATATAATGGTAAGCAAGTTTGATTAAAATAGAATTATACAATTCAGATAAGGGAGAGACAAAATGAAAAGCTTGAGAAAATTATTTTTATTTGTAGGACTTATATTGGGAGTCAGTGTATTGTATGTTGGGACTTCAGCTGTAAAAGTTCAAGCGGCTGAATCGGTTTCAATCAGTCAAGCAACAGGAGCATTGTTGCCCAAAGAAACTTTACAGCTTAACCTAAAAGGAACAACTATGAAAGCGGTTTGGAGTTCGGATGATAAGGATATCGCAACTGTAACTCAAACAGGAAAAGTTACAGCAAAAGAATATGGTGCCACAACAATTAATGCTAAAGTTAATAATAAGACCTACGAATGTATTATTATTGTGGTAGATTTGTCTTGCATTGAGGTTAATTATGATGTGGACGTACTTACGACCAATGGAGGAGCAACAGAGATTTATGCAGAATCCTTTGAATATGATGAGGTAATGGATTATATTGATGTTGATTATAAAATATTAAATAACCATAATGGAAAGATTATAAAGGACAAAGTGGATAAAGCAAGAGCTGTTTTTTCTTCCTTTGAAGATGGGGAATTTGAGATAGAAGCAAGTTTTCATGGTAAAATAATTGGCAGTTATGAATTTACCTCCATACAATTTCCGGGATTTTATGAAAATAAAATATCTCTTGAGGCTGGCGATACAGGAGAGGTGTATGTATCCCTTCCATACTATTACCCGCTTTTGGAGGATATTACAATTACTTCCTCTGACAGTAGTGTAGCAATAGTAAAACCTGTAAAACATGCAGATTTCGATGACACATTTGTTGGATACTTTTGCGTTAAGTCATTAAAAGCGGGTTCCGCTGTTATTACAGTTAAGATTGCTGACACCTCTCGGACCTTTCAGGTTAATGTTACAGGAGAAAAATCAATCCCCCTATACGATCCAGTGCAGGCAGTAAAACTTGGCAAGTTTGATGGATATACGGGTAATGAACTTAAATCTGTGCTATATGTGTACGATTTTATTCATGATTATGGTCTTGATTCTGATAAAATGAAAGATTCGAAGAAAATGGATTATATACAATCCCTGTTCTATTATCTTTATTATGTAAGAAATTATTATAAGCAAAACTGGACATGTTATGGAGAAATTTCACAAGTCCTTCAAACAAGTACGGGGTTGGATTCAAGTGTTTCCTGTGCAACATCCGTAAGTTTTCTGCTCGACTCCATGAATATACCAAACTACTATTGTACGGGAACATATAATGGTAAAAACTGGGCCTGGAATATGGTAGAGGTAGATGGAACCTGGGTATATCTTGATGCAGCTGGATATTTGATTGAGAAGCGTTCCAGCATTGTGAATAAAAGTCTGTGGAAGGGTTATAAGCTGGAAAAGAAAGCAAAATACTCAGAGCAATCGGAAGTTGGCAGAGATTATTACTCCTTGTTATATTGATAACTACATAATTTGTATCAGATACTTTTATAGAATGACTGAATTGGAAAGGAACAGGATAAGATGAAAAAAACAATGAAAAAACTAGTTGTTTTTATATTAATTTTAGGTTTAGTACTTTTACCAACGCAACACGGAATGGCGGCAACTGTATCAAGTAAAACCTTATTGGATAAATACGGAGAATACTTAGTTGCTAATTATATAATTACCTCGCAAAATGATGAGTGTTTCTTTATGTTTTATGATTTAGATGGGAACGGTCAGAAAGAAATGATCGTTAATAGTAATTTCTCCAGTGGTGTTTACAGCTATGAAAATGGGGTGGTTCAACTGGTAGATTTAGGTGGTGAAGGTAAATCCGCCTTATACTATAATGCCAGGAAGAAAATATATTATTTTATTGAAACCGGAGGACCATTTTTCTCACAATATTCTATTTCAATAAAAAATCATGTGGCGACCAGAAAGAATGAATTAAGAGATACGATAGTCACAGATTACGAAGATGAATATACTTATAATGGGAAAGTAATTACTGTTTATAAATATGATGAGCTGCTGGACAAGTATTATGGTGGCGACTATGATGATAAGTTTGCAAATGGATACAAGCTGACCGTTGCAAATATTAAGAAATACTGTGGTTATACCGAGGGGGAAAATAGTTCGCTAAGTAAGGCAAAAAACCTTGATTTAAAATTAGAGTACGTAGGGGCAGATTATGCATATAATGAAATCTTTACCTGGGACAAGGTAAGTGGAGCTGATGGATACGAATTATATCGGAAGCAAATTGATGTTCGTTTAGATCCAGTTAGTAATTTTGCCCCCTCCTGGCTCACCAGAGAATGGACTAAGTTATCTGATACAAAAACAAATCAATATTTAAGTTCCAAATTTCGTCCGGGAGATAAATTAAATTGGTATGTAGTGCGTGCTTATAAGCTTGTAAACGGGAAAAAGGTGTATGGCCCCTTCAGTGAAATCATTAGTGTTGATGAAATGGGTATGAATAGGGCTTAACATAAGACATTGTACTGTATAGTTTGTATTAATTATAGGAGATGAATCAATGACAGATTATAACAAGAGTATATTTGGCTCTTATCTAGGGAAGGGGCAGTTACATGAAGCTATAGATTATCTTAGCTCCTTTGAGGATAAGAAAGATATAGTTGAAGGCTATTTAGACATATTTAAAAATGAACAACATTATAAACGTACTGATAATGAAACCCTGGATAAGCTTGACCACATATATCAAAACTATTATCGCAATGTATTTTGGAATAATATTACGAATGTAGATGCCCAGAAAATACTTTTTCAAGAGATATGGCAATTCTGTGGTTCTAGAGATGAGCTAGCTGTTGATGAAACCCTTGAAGATGAAGTATTAAAGGTTGTGAAGGCAGAAGGGTATGAGTACCTGGGTGGAAAAACACAGGGGTATTACGGACCATACATTTGGAAGCAGTCTACAAGAGAAACCTATGAGGTTGAATTACCAACTGGTATAGAGTTATATACGGTAGTCATGATGGATGGATTTATATCAAGAAGTTGGTTGGATTTTTTAACCTTTGGAGAAAGTGGAGCTGGTGGTTGGGCTGAGGATGATGGTACTTTATGCTGTGTAAGAAGTGCTTATCAGAAAGGGAGAGAGGAAGACTTTCAGATCTCATTTCTAAAACATGAAGCGCAACATGCGTATGATAAGAAAACCTACAGAGAATTATCCGCAGAGACTTTAGAATATCGAGCCAAGTTGGTAGAGTTATTTTATTGGCCCATCGATAAAAAAATAAAATCTATTCTAAGGGAGGCAGATGATAGTAATCCCGATAATAGTCATGCAATGGCAGCACATAGAATTATCTGTCAAATGTCCTTGGAACTCTTTCAGAGCGAAACTGTACCGGAGGAAAGTTTATGGGAAGGTAAAGTAGAGGATGTCCAAAGATATGCTTTGGTACTGTTAGAAGAAAGTAGTAAAGACCTAGAAAATTCAAGAATATAAGTTTGAATTAAGAAGAGTGTCAATAGATAAACTGGATAAGGCAGGGTTTTGCAGTAATTTCACTATTATTGTTAGTAAAATGGAGTTTTTAAGAAAGCGAGGATACAATGAATGCAGTTCTGGCAGTAATTCCACTGTTACTTATTAGATTCGGACTTTTAAGTATATTAGATAAGGAGTCACTAAAACGAGCAGCTTTCTTTGCCCCAGTGATAGGTGATGAAAAGGTTGCATACTTGGTGTATCAAATCTCAAATCTACTTCTTTTCATATATTTGTGCTTCCTTAAGATTACATTTAATACAGTCTGGTTCAATATTGGATTGGTGGTATACGGGCTGGGTATACTATTGTGTATTGTGTCCATCACAGATTTTGCTAAACCTGCTGTAAATGGTATGAATCTTAAAGGGCTCTATCGGTTTTCCCGTAATCCCATCTATGTTGCCTATTTTATTTATTTTTTAGGTTGTGTACTTCTAACGCAGTCCTTCATATTACTGGCAATAATAGTAGTCTTCCAGATATCAGCACATTGGATTATACGTTCAGAAGAAAGATGGTGCATCGAGAAATTTGGAAAAGAATATATAAATTATATGAAGAAGGTTAGACGTTACATCTAACCTTCAACAAAGGAAAAGATTGTTACCTCGATTTGAGGTAACAATCTTTTTTAGTCTGTTCGAAAGAGTCTGTGTGAAATAATATGGAAAAATAATGTGATTTGTGTTTAATAAATATTGATAGATCAATGACTTGTAAAAGCAATATCATATAATGTATTTAATCTCAATGTCTCTGTTTTTAAAGATTTCTGCAATCTCACTCTGAAATAAGGTATTTATTTCTGTTAAAGACTCTTTCGGATATACGTATTTCCCATAACCAAATTGACCAAATTTAAAACTTCTTTCTTCCTCCTTCATGGGAAGTTGATTTTCGGGATATATTTCCGAGATTACTTGCTTTGCTTTTGGAGTATATCGATGAGAGATAATCTCAAAGGTTAGTGGATGCGGAAGGTGGTCTGGAAGACTATCATTTAAGCGAAGCAGTAGATGTTTGTAATCCTCTTTCCAATTATCATATAGAAAGACTGGAGCTATTAAAAAACCTGTAGGATAGCCAGCTACGATTACTTTGCGTGCTGCTTCAATTCTTTTTTCCATGGAAGGAGTACGTCTTTCATAATCCTGTATTACCTTATTGGTATTCAGCGTAAAGCGAATCTCGGTATGCCCCTGGTGATCTATATCTAAAAGAGTGTCTACATCAGTAAACTTTGTAACAAATCGAAAGCGACCGTTGGAGGATTTGCTAAAATGCTCAATGGCCATTTTTAATAAATTGGAATATGGCTCAACTGGTATAGGATCAGAGGTTGCAGAGCCCTCAAAGATGGTTACCTCTGGCAGTCGCTCTTTAATGTAATCGTCTGCCTGTTTTAGGATATCATCAACATTTACGTTGACTCTCATATAGGGTTTATCTCCAAGGTTCGTATTCAGGTAGCAATACTGACATTGACCGATACAGCCAGAGAGGAGAGGTAGTTGATAATGAGCAGAGGGTTTACAGGACTGAAATTTTAAACTGGTCTTTATACCAACCACTAGGGTGTTTTTACCTTCTTGATGAAAGGCTTGTGGGGTGTCTCCTGGAATATTTTCTTTTATCTTGTTTTTGTTTAATTCAATAATTTCAACGTCTTTTTGGTTTATAAAATTCTGATATATATAGGAACCAATGGGATAGTCTCGGGCATTTTTTTCAAATAATATTCTTTTCGGTTTAAACATTCAATCACCTCATTTATACTTTTATCTCATTGAGTTATTATTTGTAAGATACAAAGATATATGCATTAAATGTATGGGTGAATGTATGTATTATAAGAAATTAATTATATTGAAAATAAAAATATTTAATCTTTCTTTTTTAATGTTGATATAAGGTAAGTACCAGCAATCATTATGATAAAAGATAGTATGAAATATAAGGTTAT